>JAHBXR010000039.1 GCA_019636335.1 Pirellulales bacterium | reverse complement strand
ACTCCAAGTCCCTTCGCCAACGATCTGCTCGCCGATCGTAGTGAAAACCGGAGCGTCGTTGGGATCAAGTTTCCATAACTCCTGGCCATGCAAGCCGCCATAGGCCCTAAAAAAGAGGGTCCCCCCTACGTTCGTCAGCTCTTGAGGAAAGTAGGCATTCGGACTGGCGAAGCCGTCCTCGACGTGGACAGTGCCCGTCTCCGTCCCATCGCTCTTCCATAATTCATAGCCGGTCGCGCCATCGTCGGCGCTGAAATAAAGCGTGCCCCCCACATCTGTTAGGTTGCTCGGATGGGAGCTATTGGAACCGGCGAAGATGTTTTTGACGCGGACGGTTCCGGCCTCGGTCCCATCACTCTTCCATAATTCATAGCCGGTCGCGCCATCGTCGGCGCTGAAATAAAGCGTGCCCCCCACGTTCGTCAGGTTGCTCGGATAGGAGCCATATGAATCAGTGCGGATATCCTTAGCGCGGACGGTCCCGGCCTCGGTCCCGTCGCTCTTCCACAGCTCGCGCCCGTTCGTCCCATCGTCGGCGCTGAAATAAAGCGTCCCCCCCACGTTCGTCAGATACCTCGGATAGGAGCTATATGAACCAGTGCGGATGTCCTTGACGCGGACGGTTCCGGCCTCCGTCCCGTCGCTCTTCCATAATTCGTAGCCGTTCGTCCCATCGTCGGCGGTAAAATAAAGCATCCCTCCCACGTTCGTCAGATACCTCGGGTAGGAGCTATTTAAACCGGCGCGGATGTCCTTGACGCGGACGGTCCCGGCCTCCGTCCCGTCGCTCTTCCATAATTCGTAGCCGTTCGTCCCATCGTCGGCGGTAAAATAAAGCATCCCTCCCACGTTCGCCAGGCTATGTGGAGAGGAGCTATTTAAACCGGCGCGGATATCCTTGACGCGCATGGTCCCGGCCTCCGTCCCATCGCTCTTCCACAACTCGCCCCCGTTCGTCCCATCATTGGCGGTGAAATAAAGCATCCCTCCCACGTTCGTCAGGCTATGTGGAGAGGAGCTATTTAAACCGGCGCGGATATCCTTGACGCGCATGGTCCCGGCCTCGGTCCCGTCGCTCTTCCACAACTCGCCCCCGTTCGTCCCATCATTGGCGGTGAAGAAGAGCATCCCTGCTACGTTCGTCAAGGCCTGCGGACTAGAGCTGTTCGTGACTCGATTGATGTCCAACCGTACGGTCCCGGCCTCGGTTCCATCGCTCTTCCACAACTCGCGCCCGTTCGTCCCATCGTCGGCGGTAAAGAAGAGCATCCCTGCTACGTTCGTCAGATTGCTCAGATACGAATACAGGGTGCTATTTGATCCAGCGTGGATATCTTTGACGCGTACAGTACCTGCCTCGGTCCCGTCACTTTTCCACAATTCGTAGCCGTTTGTGTCGTCGTACGCGGTGAAGTAGAGCATCCCTCCCACGTTCGTCAGGTACTGCGGATCAGAGCCACTTGATGCGGCGAAGCTATTCCAGACGCGGACTGTACCCGCCTCGGTCCCGTCGCTTGTCCACAAATCAATCGCGAAAGAGTTATCGCTGGCGGTGAAGTAGAGGATCCCTCCCATGTTCGTCAAATTCTGTGGGTTGGAGCTATATGAACCAGTGCGGATGTCCTTGACGCGTACGGTTCCGGCCTCCGTCCCGTCGCTCTTCCACAGCTCGCGCCCGTTCGTCCCATCGTCGGCGGTGAAATAAAGCATCCCTCCCACGTTCGTCAGACGCCCCGCAAAGGAGCTATATGAACCAGTGCGGATGTCCTTGACGCATACGGTTCCGGCCTCGGTCCCGTCGCTTTTCCACAGCTCAGCGGCGTTCGTGCCATCGTAGGCGCTGAAGTAGAGGGTCCCCCCCACATTTGTCAGGTTGCTTGGAGAGGAGCCGTTCGAACCAGCGAAGACATCCTTGACGAGTGCAGTCCCGGCCTCGGTCCCGTCGCTCTTCCACAGCTCTTCGCCGTTCGTACCATCGTAGGCGCTGAAGTAGAGGGTCCCCCCCACATTTGTCAGGTTGCTTGGAGAGGAGCCATTTAAACCGGCGCGGATATCCTTGACGCGGACGGTGCCGGCCTCCGTCCCGTCGCTTTTCCACAGCTCATCGCCGTTCGTACCATCGTCGGAGGTGAAGTAGAGGGTCCCCCCCACGTTCGTCAGGTTGCTCGGATCGGAACCATTTAAACCGGCGCGGATATCCTTAACGCGGACGGTGCCGGCCTCGGTCCCGTCGCTCTTCCACAGTTCGCGCCCGTTCGTCCCATCGTCGGCAGTGAAGTAAAGCATCCCTCCCACATTCGTCAGGTACCTTGGAAACGAGCTAACCGAACCGGCGCGGATATCCTTGACGCGTACGGTGCCTGCCACGGTTCCATCGCTCTTCCACAACTCTTCGCCAGTTCTGCCGTCGGTGGCACTGAAGTAAAACACGCTCCCAACTTCTGTGATCTCGGATGGATCCGAGTGCGAAGCCGTTTCAAGCACATTGATATCCCGCACCAGCTCTGGCGTGGCCGAAAGTAATCGGCGCTCCTCCAGAGGTTCGACGAATCGCGATGCGAACAGACTCGTGAGACTTCGAGAACTTCGTCTCGGACGGATAGGTCGCTTCGTACTGCGGGCCGAACGCGCGGGAACGGTAGGACGCTGCAACATTCCATGAACCCCATTTGCCTGAGAGTGCGGTTCGAGCCAAAGTTTGTTTCATCCACGCCGCGCCCACGTCAAGCTGCGTGTGGATTGACGCTTGCGAGCAAATCGGGCTTGCGCCGGCATCGGGCCGTCACGGCGTGCAGATGCGTGCTTCGCGGCGTAAACCGATATGCGCCCCGCGTGTCGGTTTATGTCGCTGGTCCGTTGTCTGACTTGCCTCGCCAGAACTGCGAACCGATCGCAGACGCCTCGAATATCTCGACGCCCCGCAGCGATTCGCGCCGCGTTCTACGTCGCAGCACGATGCCAAGCCCGCCGCAGGCCGCGACTGCGCCCAGCACCAGCGTCGAGGGTTCTGGCACCGCGGTAATCACGACGCCATACGCCGCTTCATCCAGGTAGGTGTGGTACTGAAATCCTTGCGGCACGCCCAGCCACACAATGCTGAGTTGGCTGTCGTCGAAGGAACCGCCGACGGAGAACAACTCGAACGAATCCAGCTCGGAGGGGCGGAAGCCGTTGATAAAGCTCAGCTCGAGCATGCCGCCGAGCGAGAGGTCGCCGCTGACGCTCATGTGATCGTAGTCGATCCCCTTCGCCAGGCCGCCGATCTCCATCGACAGTGTGCTACTCGACCCGTAGGTCAGGCTGCCATCGATCGTCAGCGTCCCCGGCGAGAAGCCAGGCGCCACCAGTCCACCGTCGATCAAGACGTTGCCCTCGACGGTACCTGTTCCGGCCAGCACTCCACCGGGCCCCAGTCGCAGAGTGCCCTGCGGCGTGGCGTCGAGCGTGCCGGCGCCGACGTTGATTCGTCCAGAGCCATTACTCAGACGGACCGTCCCCTGCTCACCAATCGACAAGCGGTTCCCGACGTGAACTTCTGCTTGTGTCCCGACATCGAGCAGGCCCAAGCCAAGCTCGCCGACGTTAAGATTCTCAGCGACCGTCCAGGAGGAGCCGACTCCCCTCATGATCGCGGCACCTTGCGAGCTGCTAACGACTCCGATGCGACCATGCTGACTTTGCACATCTCCCCCGGTATGTACATTGAGTTCACCGGTTCCCCACTCTCCGACGATTAGATTACCAGCGTTGTGCCAACTACCATGGCCTCCCACCGATACGGCCCCATTGCCATTGGGACCGCGACCGATCGCGGCGCCTCCCGCTCCGGTGATCATACTTCCGTAGTTGTCCACCGTGACGGTGCCGTGTCCGTCGTCGCCGAGTAGCATCAGGCTCGCTTCCCACACCGCTCCCACCCCATTGACGTGAACTTCACCTTGCGATTGGCTCCTATTTGCCACGCTGACTTCCTTGCTCGAAACGTAACCACCGTCTTCGATCGTGAGATGCCCCGATCCCGTGGAATCCGTGTGGTACACGCCGCCAATCGTCAGGCGATCGATGCCGGTCCACTCGGTCCCTTCCCCCGTGACGGTCACGCTGGCGTCGGCCCCGTCAGTAAGTCCTAGGAACACCCAGTGCTCGACTTCAGCAGACCGATGGCTATCGACCTTGGCACCATTGCGAAACGTCGCGCTGCCATTATTCAAACCAGCAAAACCACTCATGGTCGAGCCCACGCCGTCAACCATCAGGTAGCCGGTCGGCATTTCACCGTTCGGGCCAAAGTTGATTCCAGTACCAATCGCCTTCGCTCGAAGCTGCCCACCATTGATCACTTCGATTCTGCCCGTTCCTCCACCATCCCCCACGCCGATGTCTTTTGTGATGTCGACGGTAGCGCCAGCTCCATCGACGATTAGTTTCCCCTGAACGCCCAGGCCAGAGCCCAGTACCAGTCCAGCCCAGTTGTCGTCAATGTCCTGATGCAACACGCCGTTGCGCACCGTAAGGGTGGCATCACCGGCGGCCCCGGTATGACGCACATTCTGGCCGATGACGATGAGGTCATTGACCGTGTAGCTTCCCGAGTCCGTCCCCACGTGATGAAAGTATCCATACGCCCCGAAATCAAAGACCCAATCTCCCGATTGGATGTACAAATTGCGGTTCGTAATGGCCGCCGCTTGTTCATTCGTAGGCCCTCCCTTCAGTGGCGCATGAATGGCGCCGAAGTCGCCAAAGTAGACGGTTCCCCCGGTGGCATAGCGATAGGGAATTGCTTCGTTCGGCGCAATATAACCCGTGCCGAAAAAAGCATTGTCGTTGAACGGATCAGTATCCGGACCATGATTGAACTGGTCGGGGTCGCCAGGATAGGCAAAGCCCAGCCACATGGTGTGATCCGTAAAGGCCCAGCCCGGTGGACCGCCATCGGAGATCTCATTCTGATCGCCAATCCATTCGAGATCTTCCGCGATCAAAGATGTTCCCACGTTCGACAACGAAACGAGCAGGGCCAGAAATCTTCCCAGTTGCACCAGTCGCATTCGGAAACTCCGACAATGTGGTTTGAGCGATTGAGGCTCGAGCCGAGGCGTGCCAGAAGGATCAAGGGATAGCCTCCATCCAAGGCCCGAGCGCGGGACGCGCACCTTCTCTGCAAGATGGATCGGACAAGCAAGTCAGCAATTAGCCCGTCACGGCCATTAGCCCCCTCCGAGGCTGGCCAACTCGAAATGCGACCCAGTCACGGCAAAGAAACCGTTCAGCGGGTACTGGAATCGCGCGTCCACGACTTAATGGGCCGATTTCTCTCCAGCCGAACGATCTTTTTTTCAAAAACGCCAAAATTTCTTGAAGTCTCCATGTCGCTCAGTTCGTTCGCTTGCCTGTCGGCGACCACCTAGGTAATCTCATGTGTCTCGATTGTCGGCATCGGATGGCAGGGTGTTTCAAATCACATGACGGACGATTCGACGAGCGAGGTCACTCCCCCCTTCGAACGCCGCAAACGCCGTTTGTTGGCAGAGGTTCGTAGCGGGTCTCGCGAGGCGCTCGCCGAGTTGCTCGAGGCCTATCGTCCCTTCTTGCGCCTGTGGGCACGCCGCGCTCCGAACGATCCCCTCCGCCGCAAGCTCGATACCTCCGACCTCGTGCAAAACACGCTGCGCGCCGTCTTGATGCGGGCCGACGAGTTTCGCGAACTCGACGATGATGAATTCTCAAATCGCCTCCGAGAGTTACTCCAGGCGGAAGTCTCGGCCAGCCACAAGCACTATTACCGGCCCAAAAAACGCAATATCCGCCGCGAACTCTCCCTTGGTGAACAGCACTCCTGGCAGCGATTAGCACAACTGGTCGTATCGCCAAATGACGACGCGCTGAAAACTCTGGATGACGAGGAAATGCGCCGTCGCGTCGAGGGGGTGCTCGAGTGCCTCGATCCCGACGAGCAGGTTGCCATCCGTCAACGCTATTGGGACCACCTCGAATGGCCTCAGGTGGCCGCGCTCTCCGGCTGTACTTCCGACGCGGCTCGCATGCGTTTCAAACGCGCCATGGCACGCTTCGCCAAGGAATTCCGTCGCAAGTTTCCCGATGCGTAGGTGTCTCGATGCTCGACAACGATCCCACCGCCGAGTCGATCTTGCGTACGCTGGCCGAGGACGCCGCTAACTCCGGCCTTTCCTGCCCTTCGCTGGCCACCTTGCGGGTCGCTATCGAGCACATGCGCTCGGCCGGACAGCCGAGCGAAGCGAATGAATGCCAACTTGTCGAGTCTTCTTTTGGTCGCTATCGACTCGAACGTGCCCTGGGTGAGGGAGGTTTCGGCTGGGTCTTTTTGGCCATCGACCCAACGCTCAATCGGCACGTCGCGCTGAAGATTCCCCGCCCCAAATTTGCCGCCATTCGCCGCATTCAACGTATCTGGTTGGCCGAAGCCGAAGCGGCGGCACGGCTCGATCATCCACAGATCGTGCCTGTGTACGAAGCGGGAGAAATCGAGTCACTCGTCTATATCGCCAGCGCCTATTGTCCCGGGCCGACCTTGGCCGAATGGCTCGACAGCCAAGGCGGGGCTGTTTCCGCCAAGGTGGCGGCCAGAATCATGGCCCCCCTCGCCGACGCCGTTGCGCACGCGCACCAATGCGGCATCCTCCATCGCGATATCAAGCCCGCTAATGTCCTCTGCCAGGAGACCAGATCGCACGACTCCGACGAGCCCGGCATTAATCCCCGGCTGACCGATTTTGGTCTGGCGCGATCGCTGACAGAGGATCTCTCCGATATGTCGGTCGTGGAACCAGTCGGCACGCCGCGCTACATGGCCCCCGAACAGGCGGCCGGGCAGGAACGCGACGTGGGGGTCGGCACCGACGTGTACGCGCTGGGCGCAGTCCTGTTCCAACTGCTGGCTGGCGAGCCCCCCTTTGCCGATGCCAACGTCCGCGACACGCTCTGGCGAATTCAAAACGAAGACGCCAGTTCCACGAAACTCCAAGCACGCCGCGTGCCCCTCGATTTGCAAGCGATTTGCCTGAAATGTCTGGCCAAGCAACCTGCCGAGCGTTATCGCTCGGCCCTCGAACTGCGCGATGATTTGACGCGCTTTCTCGATGCCAGACCGGTGCGAGCTCGTCCCTTGGACCCCGTCAAGACTCTCGCACGTTGGTGCGCTCGACGCCCGGCGTTGGCCAGCTCGCTTGCCGTCGCGTTCCTTGCCGTGTTGCTCGGCTCGATGACCGCCGTGTGGCAGGCCCGCAAAGCCAATCAGCTCGCCTGGCAATCGTTGCAACACGAGCTCGTGGCGGCCGGGCAGGCCTCGCACGCCCGACAACAGTTGCTCGATTCACACCACGCTCTGATGGAGCTGGGTTGGGTCTCGATGCTTTCGACGGCCGCGAACAGCGAGTCCTCGCGCATGACCGGCCGCCACGTGCGCTCCCTGTTGAATGAATTCTATAAGCATAGCGTCGAGCGTGGGCTTGCTTCGCAAGATGTCGCCGTGCATGCAGGAGCTCTCTGCATTCGCGGACTTCAGGCCGTGCAACTTGCCGAATACAAGGATGCGAGCCGATTCCTCGAAGCAAGTATTGCTGAATGGAGACACGCCATTCGAGAATTCCCAGAGCAGCCGCAGTATCGACATTCGCTGGCCATGGCCTTGTTCTTTTACACATGCCTACTGGATCAACAGGATGTATCTGCAAGCAATTCCGACTCGGTAGCGCAAGGAAACGCTACCGTCGCACAAGCCCTCGCATCCGCAGAATGCGATGCTTCGGTGCGAGATACGTACGCGGCGATGATGTCGGAATTGGGTTCGCGTTTCATCCTGGAGGGCAACACCCGAGATGCCAATGTGGCCTTCGAGCGGAGTTTGGCCGAACTGGCCAAGTCGTGTGCCGCGACTCCCGACAATCCCGCACATCATCTGGCGATCGGCCAGATCAAGCGGTTCCAGGCCGAGATCGCACTGCGCAACCACAGGCACGAGCAAACGTCCGTAAAGCTGGCGGAATCGGTGACCAGCCTCGATCGTGCCTTGGCCCTGGACTCCTCGAATCTCTGGATTCGAGAGAATCTGGGGGCAACCTACGTACTCTTCGGTCAATTACACCAGGACCAGCGTTCGCAGGAGGCTGTTTCTTACTTCGAAAGAGCGGTGGCTGAATTCGAGTTCGTCATTGCCAGGGCAGGCCCTCGTGCGGATCTTTCGCAGTCACTTGTAAGTGCTACTGCGGAGCTGACCAGGCTCTACCAAGAGAACGGAGATTTCAAACGAGCGCTGGCCTGCTACGAACGTCGCGTCGAACTCCAGGCCAGTCTCGAACGGCAAGGATCGCTGAATCCTCCCCACATGATTGAATATGCGTTCACGTGCTACGATTACGCCGAACTAGCCGTGCGACGCAAAAGGACCGACCTCGCACAGCAGCAATATGCCAAGGCGCAGGAGTTGTTCTCGCAGTTGCATCGCCGCAGAAAGCTCTCGGCCAACGGCTTGGCCGCCTGGGCACAATGCCTTGTCTTTGCTGGCGACCAGGCGGCGCTGGCAGACCGAGATGCAGAAGCGGCCGAGCACTATCGGCAGGCGCTCGAACGGCTCGATCACTCTCTGGAGCGTCGTCCCGATCACGAACCTGTTCTTCAACGCCGAAGGGCGGTCGAGACTCGTCTGACCCGCTTGGCACAGTCCGCTTCGGCGCCGCAGGAATGACACCTGCGATAGCCCCTCCCTCAAGCCGACTACTGCCACTTCATTTCCGCGCGACACGTGATCGTGGCAATTCACGCGGTGGACTGACCCTATAAAAACGCGGCACCCTTTGCTCGCCGCCCCGCGCAGGCTACGATGCGGCACGTAATGTGCGGTGCGCTATCTTGGCCGTCTGCCCGGCGAGTTTTTGGGGCCGGGTTGGCTCCGCGACGCTTTTTGGCGAACGCTCGAGGAACGGACGTGGAACTGACGGCGATGGCCCTGGCCCTGGTCGCGCGGCTACTCAGCGGTGCCAGCGTGCGCTGGGTGGGCTGCGAGCCCGACACCTGCCAGCGGGTCTACTTCGCCAATCACACCAGCCATCTCGACGCCCTGGTCGTCTGGTCGGCCCTGCCCCCCCCCGTACGCAGCCTCACACGCCCCGTCGCCGCCAAGGATTACTGGGAAAAGACCCGGCTGCGGCGCTACATCTCGACCAAGGTCTTCGATGCTCTGCTGATCGACCGCAACGAGATCAAGGTCCACAACAGTCCCATCGACCTGATGATCAAGGCCCTGGGCGATACCAAGTCGTTGATCGTCTTCCCCGAGGGGCACCGCAATACCGGGCCCGAGATGGGCGAGTTCAAAAGCGGGCTGTACTATCTGGCCAAGAAGCGTCCTGATCTCGAGCTGGTGCCGGTCCACATCGACAATTTGAATCGTGTCTTGCCGCGCGGCGAGTTTCTGCCCGTCCCCCTGCTGAGCTGCATCAGTTTTGGCCCGCCCCTGTGGCTCGAGGTCAAAGAACCGAAAATGGATTTTCTCAACCGGGCGCGCGACGCCGTGCGCACCTTGAAGGAGCGTTGATGCGGCTACCCCAGGACGAAACGCTCTGGCTCGTCGGCGGCGTGATGGCCGTGCTGGCCGTGGCGACGCTCGTGGCCAAATGGCTCAAAGCGCGCCGCGACTCGAAGCTGAATCCCGCGGCCCTGCGAACCTTCAACCTGCGCCTGAACGCCTGGTGGCTGATGTGCTCGGCCCTGGCCGCCACGATCCTCATCGGCCAGGTGGCCACCGTGGTCATGTTCGGCCTGATCTCGTTCTGGGCGCTGCGCGAGTTCATTACCCTCACCCCCACGCGGATGGCCGATCACCGCGCGCTCTTCTGGGTCTTCTTTCTCTTCACCCCCTTGCAGTACGTGCTGGTCGGCTTCGACGAATATGGGCTCTACAGCGTGTTGATTCCGGTCTACGCGGTGCTCTTCATTCCGGCGCGGATCGCCATCGCGGGGGACTACCGCCGCTTCCTCGAACGGAGCGCCAAGATCCAGGCCGGCCTGATGATCTGCGTCTACTGCCTGAGCTACGCCCCCGCACTCTTGTACTTGAAGATCAAATACCCAGAGTGGGAAGGCCAGAACGCGCGGATCCTCTTCTTCCTCGTGCTCGTCGTGCAGATGGGAGACGTGCTGCAATACCTCTGGGACCGGCTGCTGGGCAAGAACGTCATCGCCCCGATGATCAACCGCAACCGCACCTGGGAAGGCTTTCTTGGCGGAGCGGTAAGCACCGCCCTACTGGGCACCGCGCTCTGGTGGGCCACCCCCTTCGAACCCTGGGTCGCCGCCGGCATGGCACTGTTGATCTTCGTGGCCGGCTTCGCGGGCGGACTCACCATGTCGGCCATCAAACGAGACCGCGGCGTCAAGGACTACGGCACCCTGATCGAAGGCCACGGCGGCGTCCTCGACCGGCTCGATTCCATCTGCTTCGCCGCCCCGATCTTCTTCCACTTCACGCGCTACTTCTACACGTGAAGCACCAGCGCCCGTCTGCACATCCCCAGCACGAAGCGTAAATTTTGAAGTCGCGCTTGGGAGGAATCCCAACCCGAAGCGTAAGCGAGGGAGCACTTGGCTCGACGTTCTTTCCAAGAATTCCCTCGCTCACGCTTCGCACTTAGGATGGGTTGATCTGCCGAAGATAGCGACCGAGGAACCTCGAAAGCGCAACTTTAAGGAGCGTTAGCAAGGGCGTAGGTCACGCACCCCGTGCGTGACGGGCTTCTGTCGGCGATCCCTCTCCTACTCAACTCTTTCCTGTAGCTCGCTCGGCGGCAAACCCCCGCTCGTCGTGTCGTGGTGGTTTAACTGTTGCTCAGCCGCCGATCGATTCACCACAACGGCGCCACGACACAACGAGCAACGCCAAGCTCTTGTAGGTCAGGTACCCCGTACCTGACAATCGATCGAGCGCCACGCCGGACATGGTCGACCGATTGTCATCGGTCCTAACGAATCCCCTCGAAGAGCAGGCCAGAAGCATGTGGTGGCCCTTCTTTGACCGCAAAGAGAAACTGGAAACACCCAACACCTGGTCCGGGTGCCTTTGGTATCTCCTCGGCTACCTGCTCTTCGCGATACTGGCCTTGGGGTTCTTGCAGTGGCTGAAGTGAGCAAAGCGAACGAGTACAGAAGCTGAATATGATTGTGCTGAATCCGACGTCAACGAGGAGGGCGCAAGAATGGCTTGGGGATTTGAAGCCGATTGTCCGGACTGCGGGCACCGTTGGGACGGCATCTTAACCACCCTCTCGGTCGGACCCGCGTGGCACACAGCTGACGACACTCAAGAGTTGTTCTGTCGGCGGTGCTACTACCGACTATCGTTGCCCAGATCGGTGGAACGGTTTACGTGGCGGATGTGGTACGAGCGTTTTCTGGCCGAACCTCCGCACCAGGGTCCGTGGCTCCTCGATCTCTTAGCCCACATCGACGCGTCGCTCGCGTCAACCAGATGGCACACTGCGCAGCCGTTCTCCCCGGGGGCGATCCGGTGCCCACAATGTGAAGACGAGATGTCACCGCGCAGCGACCATCTGAAATGCCCGATGTGCGGCAGCTTCGCACCGACCCTAGTAGAGTTCACTTGCCACATCTCGATGGCGGTTGATAAAAACGGGTTCGGCTGAACTTGTATTGCGCTGGCACGCGGATCTGCCGAAACAGTCGCTCGAACTACCTTAGCATGTAGGTCGCGCACCCGGGCGTGACGGGCTTCTGCCGACCATCCCTCTCCTGCCCAACTCTTTCCTGTAGCTCGGCGGCAAAGCCTCGCTCGTCGTGCCGTCGTGTCGTGGTGGTTCAACGGTTGCTCAGCGGCCGATCGATCCACCACAACGGCGCCACGACACGAGAAGCAAACGCCATGGCACGAGCAACAAACGCTCACTACTCACGATAGGGATTGCCTGCTCTGTACAACTCCAGACGGGCCAGCATGTCGGCCTTGTCCTCTGGATCGGTCAGTTCCAGCGCTTTTTGATGCCACGCGATGGCCGCGGTAAAGTTTCCGTTCTCGGCGTGCGCGGCGGCAAACGCGTAGAGACAGTTAACATCTGTGTAATCCGTGAGTTCGCACGCCTTCTCGGCTAATTCGACGGCTTTTGCTCCGTCGCGGAATTGACCGTCCGTGCAGGTTGCCAGCATCCAGGCATAAGGGACGTAACGTGCGGCGGACTGTGGGTCGAGACGGATGGCTTCCGTATAGTCCGCGATAGCGCTGAGATAGTCCCCTTTCCGCTTTCTTGCAATACCACGGTTGGTGTACGTTACCGCATCAGGCGGGCCGAGCCGGAGTGCCTCATTAAAGTCCGCGATGCCCTTGTCGTACTCCTCTTTGTTCACCCAGGAGTTGCCGCGGTTGTGGAGGGCCTCAAGAGACTGGGGATTGATGCGAAGGGCCTCGTTGTAGTCGGCGATGGCGTTGTCGTATTCGCCTTGCTCATCCCAAACGAAGCCACGACCGATGTAGCCGTTGGCATTTTGTGGGTCGATTCGGATTGCTTCTGAGCAATCGGCCATGGCCTTATCGTATTCCCTTTTTGCAGCCCAGGCTCGACTGCGGTTGTAAAGCGCTCGCTTGACATTGTCAGGCTGCGAGTCGATACGGATCGAGTCGGCATAATCAGCGCAGGCCTTGTCGTACTCGCCTTTCTTAGCCCACGCGAGACCGCGGTCGATGTAGGCCACTCCAAAATGTGCGTTGATGCGGATGGCTGCGGTGTAGTCCGCGATGGCAGAATCGTACTCGCGCTTCTTCGCCCAAGCGAGACCACGGTTGTAAAATGCAAAGGCATCTTGTGCATTCAGACGGATGGCCTCGTTATAATCGGCCATGGCCTTGTCGTGATCTCCCGACCGATACCAACAGATCCCGCGTCGTGAATAGGTGTTCGCGTCGCGCGGATCGAGGCGGATGGCTTCGGTATAGTCAGCGATCGCTTTGTCGTACTCAGTCTTGCTCTGCCAGTTGATGCCACGGAAGAGATGAGCATAGACATGCCGTGGGTCGAGCCGAATCGCCTTGGTACAGTCGGCGATCGACTTGTCAAGCTCGCCTAAGTCTCTCCATGCGCGGCCGCGATTGTAATAGTAGCCCGCATCTTCTGGGGAGAGCCGGATTGCTTCGTTGAAATCGGCGATCGCCTTGTCGTACTCACCTTTGTTCTGCCAGCAGAAGCCGCGGACGTGGTGCGCATAAGCGTTACTAGGATCGTGGCGAATGGCTTCGCTAAAGTCGGTGATCGCTTTGTCGTAATCGCGTTTGCAAGTCCACGCGTAGCCGCGGTAATTGTACCCACTAGCACTCAAGGGATCGTGGTCGATGGCTTCAGTAAAGTCCGCGATGGCCTTGTCGTGCTCACCCTGACTTGTCCAAGCGCAGCCTCGCTGGCAATAAAACGTGGCGTCTCGCGGATCGAGGCGAATGGCCTCGCTGTAATCGGCAATTGCTCTATCGTGCTGGCCTTTTTGTTTCCAGTTCCAGCCTCGCCCGGCATAGGCTACGGAATCGTTGGGATCGAGGCGGATGGCTTCGCTATAAGCGGTGATCGCCTTGTCGTGCTCCCCTTTTTCAGACCAGTCGGCGCCCCGCATGACGTAGGCCACGGAATTGTTTGAATCGAGAAAGCTCGTCTCCTGGCATTCGGCAAAGAGCTCGCCGGAATCATCGGGATCGTAAAAGGTCTCTTTCTTGTTCTTGTTTTCGGCGAAGAATTCTTCGAAATCTTCTTCGCCCACGCCATCGCCTCCCATACATACCACCTCGCAAATCGAAATACGTGTTCTGCGGCGCGCGACCTGTGCCCCGTTTGGTGGGCAGTCGTCCCCAGGTCGACACTATTCACCCCTGCACTGCCGATGAACCCAGGATAAAGCGCGGCACGATTCCTGCGGGGGGCAATCCTTGCGTTGGAAACGCCGCCAGCCTAACAGCCGCCGTGGGGGCAATCTATCGATAAGAGCCGTAACGGGTTCGTTGCCCTTGGCGTGCCGCGCCAGACCAGTAAGATGGCCTGCACGTGGAGCGCACGGCTGCTGCTCCCCAGGCCCTCGGAACGAATGGCCGCTATGCCCCTCTCGAACGATTCTCAGGACTTCGATCTCTTTGTCGTGGGCACGGGCCCGGCCGGCCAGAAGGCGGCCATCGCGGCCGCCAAGCTCGGCAAGAAGGTCGGCATCGTCGACCGGCGGCTCTGTGTCGGCGGCGTCTGCGTCAACACTGGCACCATTCCCTCGAAGACGCTGCGCGAGGCGATCCTCTACCTGTCCGGCTATCGGCTGCGCAGCCTCTATGGTCCGGGCTATCGGGTCAAGGACCACATCACGGTCGATGATCTCACGTTCCGTACACACCATGTGATTCAGAACGAGATTCAGGTCATTGCCTATCAGATGAGCCGCAACGGCGTGCAGATGCTCACCGGCGAGGCGGGCTTCCTCGATGCGAACTCGATGAGCATTGCCAATGGCCCGAGCCGCATCACGGTGCGCTCGGAGAAGTTCATCCTGGCGCCCGGCACGGAGCCGCATCGCCCCGAGGGGGTCGCCCTGAATGGCCAGACGGTGATCGATAGCGACGGCATCCTCGCGCTCACCGAGATTCCACGCACGCTCACCGTGGTGGGAGGCGGCATCATCGGGCTCGAGTATGCCAGCATGTTCGCCACGCTGGGCACCAAGGTAACGCTGGTCGAAGCTCGGCAGCGGCTGCTCGAGTTCGTCGATACCGAGATTGCCGACGCGCTCAACTACCACCTGCGCGATCATGGCGTGACGCTGCGCCTGGGTGAAGAGGTCGTGTGCGTCGAGAACGAGGCCGAGGACCCGGTGGCGCTATTGGCCAGCGGCAAGCGGATTCGCAATCAAGTCCTCATGTTCTCGATGGGGCGGCAGGGGCGCACCAAGCAGTTGAATCTCGAGGCCGCGGGGCTTGCGGCCGACTCGAAGGGTCGGCTCAAGGTGAATAGCGATTTTCAGACCGAGGCGCCTCACATCTATGCCGTGGGAGATGTGGTCGGTTTTCCGGCGCTCGCCAGCACGTCGATGGAACAGGGGCGCCTCGCGGCCTTACACGCCTGCGGTCAGCCGGGGCAGACGATTCCGGGACTGTATCCCTACGCCATCTATACGATCCCCGAGATCTCGATGGTGGGCGCTACGGAAGAGCAACTGACGGCACAGCAAGTGCCGTTCGAGTCGGGAGTGGCGCACTATCGCGAGATCGCCCGCGGGCAGATCCTGGGAGACGAGATCGGCCTGCTGAAGATTCTCTTCCATCTCGATACGCATCGCATCCTGGGGGTGCATGCCATCGGCGAGGGGGCCTCGGAGCTGATTCACATCGGTCAGACGGCGCTAGCGTTGGGGGGCACGGTCGAGTACTTCCGCGACAACGTCTTCAACTACCCGACGCTCGCCGAGTGCTATAAGGTGGCGGCCTATAGCGGGCTGAACAAGCTGTAGGTTTCGCGCGCACCGTTCACTGCCTGCCTCGGGCGAGCAGGGAGCAGACGTGCAGCAGCGCAGGGCGGTTCATCGGCCGCGCGAGCCGCACGATCGTTGCAGTTGGCAGATTCGCGTGGCCGTTTCGGCCCGGGGAGGCTATCTTTGCCCTGAGTCGCGCGGAACCAGCACCTGCGGTGCGGGGTTCAATCCAAGCTGCGGCGCGAGGACGAGCCCTTCGCGGGAGAAATCCGACATGGCAATCAGGCGGCTGGGCCACATCAGGACCGGATGGGTGTGCGCCCTGGTCATGATAGGCATGGGAAATGTGACGGATGCGACGTTGACGGCCGCCGATCTTCCGCCTGCCGCGACCGAGGAGACGGCGCTCGACCGGTACCTGGCGCAGCCCGATCCCGTCTATGGATGGAAAGTCGCCCGCACGGTCGAGCAGGCCGACCACACGCTCTACGTGCTGGAGCTGACGTCGCAAACGTGGCGCACGGAAAAAGACGTCGATCGCCCGGTGTGGAAGCACTGGTTGTCGATCGTCGTGCCGAAGGAGCTCAAGTACCCGCACACGGCGTTTCTGTATATCGGCGGCGGCGAGAACGGTGACCCTGCGCCGGAGAAAGTGCCCGAGCGCGTGACCGAGTTGGCCCGGGGCACCGGCACGGTAGTGGCCGAGTTGGGCATGGTGCCGAACCAGCCCTTGCGCTTCACCGATTCGCCAGACGAGGCGCGGGAAGAAGACAACATCATCGGGTATACCCGCGTCAAGTACATGCAGACGCGCGACGAGACCTGGCTCGTGCGACTGGCGATGGTCAAGAGTGGCATTCGGGCCATGGACGCCATGCAGGAGTTTTTGGCCACGGATGCCGGGGGCAAGCTCGACATTCAGTCGTTCGTCGTGGCGGGGGCCTCGAAGCGAGGCTGGACGACCTGGCTCGTCGGCGCGACCGATCCGCGCGTGGTGGCCATCGTGCCGCTGGTGATCGATGCCCTCAATTCCGAAGAGATCACCCGGCATCACTACCGCGCTTATGGCTTCTTTTCGCCGGCGCTCGACGACTACGTGCGGCATGGGTTGTTTCCCGGCAAGATCGGCACGCCCGAGTATCGCGAGATTCTGAACATCGAGGACCCGTACGAGTACCGCGCCCGCGAGCGATTGCAGATCCCCAAGTTCATCGTGAACGCGGCGGGGGATGAGTTTTTCCTGCCGGACAACGCGCAGTTCTACTACCCGGCCCTCTCGGAGGAGAAACACTTGCGCTACGTGCCCAACGCCAAGCACTCGCTGGCCGGGAGCGACGCGCGGGAGAGCATCGAAGCGTTCTACCAGTCGATTCTCGACGACCAGCCGCGGCCGCATTTCCGCTGGCGCCATCAAGGAGCCGGTACGGTGGTCGTCACGCCGGTCGAGAAGCCGAGCAAGGTCACGCTGTGGCAGGCGACGAACCCGCAGGCGCGCGATTTCCGGCTCGACGAGTTGGGCAAAGCCTATCAGCCGACCGTGCTCGAGCCTGCGGCCGACGGCGCCTACGAGGCCCGCGTGCCGGCGACTCCCCAGGGTTACACGGCGTACTTTGTCGAGCTCGAGTTCCCGAGCGGCGGTCGTTATCCGTTCAAGTTCACCACCGATGTGCGCGTCGTGCCGGACGTGTTGCCCTTCGAGTTTCCGCAGTCCGGCCAGTCGCAGTGACAGGGGACGTGTCATGCACGTCATGTTCCTCCATCCGAATTTCCCGGCCCAGTTCGGTCATATCGCCTACCACCTGGCGACCGAGCGTGGGTGGCCGTGTACGTGCGTGACGTCGATCGACACGCAGCACTTGAAGCTGCCCTTCGTCCATATCAACTACAAGGTCGAGCCCGGCCCGCAGCCCAAGGTGTTTCACAACCCGGGCAGCTTCGATGGCATGATGGCCCATATGAAGGCGGTCTATCGCGGGCTGAAGTCGGCGCCGCAGATCCAGCCCGACCTGATCGTGGGGCATATGTCGTACGGCACGATGCTCTTTCTGCGAAATCTGTATCGATGTCCTTTCGTGGGCTACTTCGAGCTGCTACCGGCGCCGTTCTGGACCGAGGGCTTGTCGCTGCGTCCCGATTACCCGCCGCCGGAAGAGACGCGTCTGTTCAACGCGACCTATCACACGTTCACGTATCTGCACCTGCACGCGGTCGATGCGGCCTACACGCCGACCAACTTCCAGTTGCAGTCCGCGCCGGCCGAGCTGCGCTACAAGATTCGCACGATCTTCGACGGCGTCGATACCGAGGTCTTCCAAAGGCGCGATACCCCGCGGCCGACGAGCTTTCGCGGGATCGACATCCCGCCGGGCATGAAGATCGTGACCTATGTCTCGCGAGGACTGGAGTCGTCGCGCGGGTTCGACATCTTCATGCGGATGGCGAAACGCGTCTGTGACGCCCGTTCGGACGTGATGTTTCTCGTCGCCGGCGAGGATCGCACGCACTACGGCCACGAGCTGCACCACATCGGCAATCGCACGTTCAAGGAATATGTGCTCGCGCAAGATCAATACGATCTCGAACGCATTCGGTTCCTCGATCGTATTCCGATCGAAGAGCTCGTGACGCTCTATTGCCTGAGCGATCTGCACGTCTACCTGACGGTCCCCTGGGTGCTGTCGTGGTCGCTCGTGCAGGCCATGTCGACCGGTTGCACGGTGTTGGGCTCGGCCACGGCGCCGGTGCAAGAGGTGATCGAAGATGGTAAAAACGGTCTGCTGGCCGATTTCTACGACGTCGATGCCCTGACCGAACGTGCCCTGCAAGTGCTCGACGATCCGGCCGGGCATCGTTCGCTGGGCGACGCCGCGCGGCAGCTAGTGCTCGAAAAATACGAGAAGAAACGCTGCATCAATCAACTGGTCGATCTGTTCGAAGAAGTGGCGCGCAAGGGAAAACGCTGAGCCGCGGTAATTCGGGCAGCGCGGGTTGCACCGCGGCGCCCCAGCTCGCGACGCGGACAACGCCGTGGAAACGACTTCGCCTGATGTTCGCACGCGCGCCGGCCGGCTGCTGATCGTCGTCCTCGTCGGCGCGCTGGTGGCGTGGTTCTTTGCGGATGTAGTGTTTCGCGATCGGGTCTTTGCGTATCGCGATACCGCTTACCTGTATCAACCGCTCTACCGTTTCGTCGAGGCGCAGTGGTCGGCGGGGCGAATTCCGCTGTGGAATCCTCACGAGAATTGCGGGACACCGCTGGCCGCGAATCCGATCGCCGCGGCCTTTTATCCCGGCAAGTTGCTGTTTCGCCTGCCGATCGGTTACGAGACGGCCTTCCGAGCCTACGTCGTTTTGCACGTGTTGCTGGCGGCGGCGATGTCGTTCGTGTTGGCGCGACACTGGCGTTGCTCGCTGCCGGCGGCAGGGCTGGCGGCGATCTCGTATGCCTTTGGCGGTTGTGTGCTGTTTCAGCACTGCAACGTGATCTACCTGGTGAGCGCCGCGTGGTTGCCCGCGGCGATGGCTGCCGCCGATCGAGCGATCTCGCACGATTGCCGTCGCGGGTTGTTCGCCTGTAGCGCTGCGCTAGCGCTGATGATTCTGAGTGGCGATCCGCAGACAGCCTATCACGCGCTGCTGCTGATCGGGCTGTATGTCGTCCTGCAGTGGCGAGCCGGCGTCCGTGCAGTCGAGGCAGAAGTGGTGCGGCAGTCGCTCCCCAAGCTGACGCTGCGCTGGCTGGCGATCGCCCTGGGGATGTTGCTGCTTGCCGCGGTGCAGATCCTGCCGACGGCGGAATTGTCGCGGCGGAGCGAACGTGCGGCGTTCGAGAGTCCGCGCAGCCTGTGGGAGCTGGCGAGTTTCGTCGTGCCGCGCGATGGTGGATCCGAGGAACGCGCCGATTGGAGCGCCGGCTTGCGCGCCGTGCCTGCGGGCAATTCCTCGCACGATGCGGGCACGTACCAGTTCAGCTTGTCGCCGTGGCGCATGGCGGAATTAGCGTGGCCGAATTTCTCGGGGCGGTCGTTTCCGATCCATCGTCGCTGGATGACGGCGCTTCCCGCGGAAGGACGAATCTGGGTACCGACCCTTTATCTGGGGGCGATACCTCTCGTGCTGGCGGTCTCGGCCTTCCGCCTGCGCAGCGCGGCATTGCCGGTGCGCTGGATGTCGTGGTGCGTCATCGTGGGATTGGTCGCCAGCCTTGGCGCCTATGGACCGGGCTGGTTGGCTGCCGAGGCGTCTTGCATGAGCTACGGCGAGCAAGAGGGGGCGTTTCCGGTGGGAGGCGGATTTGGTGGTCTCTATTGGTTGTTTAACGTCGTGCTGCCCGGCTACGCGCAGTTTCGCTTCCCGGCGAAGTGGCTTGTCGTGGTAGCGTTGGGATTGAGCCAGCTTGCTGCGTTCGGTTGCGATGCTGTGCTGCGCGGTGAATCGCGCCGCGCGAAGCGGCTGTTCGCGCTCTTGGCATCGGCGAGCCTGGTCGGATTATTATTGGCCATTGTCGTTCGCCCCTGGTGGAGCCAGTGGTTGCAACAGGCGCCGGCCGATTCCCTCTTCGGTCCCCTCGAGGTCGAGGGGGCCTGGCGCGATTTGGCAGGTAGCTTTCTGCAATCGGCCATCGTCGCGGCGATCGCCTGGTTGTTGCTGCGACGCGCATCGATCAATGTTCGTCGCGTGGCGTGGGTGCTGCTGCTGGTGACGGGCGTCGACGTGGCAGTGGCCAATCGCTGGCTCGTGCTGACGGCCCCGGGCGATTTGCAGTCTGTATCTTCTTCTATCGCCACCAAGATGAAGCCAGTCGCGAGCGGATTCGAGGACGCAGAACTCGATCGCGCGTACCGAGCACCCTACTGGCAGCCGAAGCGATTCGCGGAAACGGCCGACGTGCAACGTGGCGAGCAGTCGGTGGCCTGGGACCGCGACACGCTTTGGCCGCGTTACCACCTGGATGCAGAGATCGGGCTGGTGGCCGTCGTGGACACCTTGTCGTCACTCGATGATGCGTCGCTCGTGCCCCATCTGCATCGCGAAGCACGGGCGGTGGACGATTCAGGAGCGGCGGCATCTCCCACGCCGGCGCTCGATCTCACCGGCACGGGCTGGATCATTCGCCCCGAGGAGTCGACTCGCGACGCAACGCTCATCCAGCGGCAAGCGAGAGGCGAACGCGTGTGGGTTGCCGAGGAGGTGGTCGAACTGCCGGGCATCGACGAACGAAACATGGCGGCTGTTCGACAGCGTACAGACGAGGTGCTCGCAAGATTGGCCCAGGCTTTGCCCGACATGCACCTGGCGGTCGTCGAACGGCAGACGCGGCGTGAAGCGGCATCGAGCGACCACGAGGCAGCGCGAACTGACGCACCGCTAGGGGAGGGCGCCGTCCTACGCGATGACGTGAATGAACTCGAAATCGAGGTCCGCCTCAATCGAGAATCGCTCGTCGTGCTGGCCGATGCGTTCGATCCAGCGTGGGTGGCGACGCACGCCGCGACGGGCGAAGCACTAGAAATCGTCCGCGTGAATCGCGTGTTGCGCGGCGTCTGGCTGCCGGCGGGCCAACATCGGGTGATTTTTCGATATCAACCCACGTGGCTCTATGCGGGGGGCATCGTGAGCGCGATGACGTTGCTCGTGTCGGGCACGCTGTTGGTGGCGTCTGTCAGGCGCCGGGCGGGTTCGTGCCGCGCAACAGACGCGTGACGGGATCGGTCCCCTGTCCTGGCGGATTCGATGTGTTGAGCGAGATCCGACCGGCCAGCTTCTCGAATTGTACGTAGCTGTACGCGAAGAGTATGCAGCCTAGTGCGAGGTACAGCGCGTTGCCCGTCATGTAGGCCATCGGGATGGCCGCCTCCGAGGTGGCATCGGCGCCGGTGACGCCGACCAGGCCGGGATATCCGAGCAGGAAAGGGATCAGCGGGGCCAAGAGGGCGATAAACATCATCTCGCTCATTTTCCCGCTGATGCTCAGGGCCACCGGCAAGAGGACGCATCCGCAGCAAAGGTAATAACCCCCGCCGAGCGTGAAGACGACGGCGAGCGTCGACATGAGGGCTCGGGTCGCATTCTGGCACCAGAGCGAGAAGAAGACCCCCAGCGCCGCCACGGCAAACGCCAGGATGGCCAAGGTGCCGGCGAGGAACGGCAGCGAAAGCGCGAACATGGGGGTCAGCACGAGCGTGGCGAACCAGTTGATCGCGACGAGCAGCAAGAGCCAGCGAACGGCAAACAGCGCGCCGGCCAGCTTGGCCCAGAGGATCTCGGAGGCGGACAGCGGCGAACAGATCAGCGAGATCCAGGTATCGCGGTCGCGTTCGGTAGCGATCGACGTCGAGGCCCTCACGGCCACGACCAACAACAGGCCACAGGCGATCACCGTCCCCAGGGCGACATTCATGGCGGCCCATTGGTCGTCCATCACGTCGCGTTGGAATCTGCTTTCGAGTCCGCCGATCACCAGGAAGCCGGTCAGGGCGAGCGCCGCCAGCGTCAGAATGACGATCGCCGTGCGTGCGATCATGCCCCGCCGGCCGGAGACTCGCTCGATGAACACCTCTTTCCAGAGCATGGCTCGCTGTCCGACCTGGGGTCGCCAGGAGGGGAGCCGCCAGCGGCCGGTGGTCCGCGCCACGCCGACGCTGGCCGTGTGCAAGTGCGCGCGGCGCACGCTCCAGACGGCTAATGCCAACACCAACACCGAACCGACCGATTGTCCCAGGATCAGCTCGACGACTTCGTGGCGACGGGAGAAGAAGCTCCCCCCCGAGCCTATCGCGGAACGCCCCAGGACGAGGATGGGGTTGATCGCCGTGAGCCAGTCGAGCACGTAGGCCGCGCCATCGGGCAGCGGCCCCTCGTAGCTCGAGCGCAGCGGTTCCAGCAGCAGCATCGAGACGAGAAACGGTCCCACGAACACGAAGAGCATCAGCAGGTAGGTCTGCGTGATGCCGTCCCGCGCGCGGCGCGTGCGTACCGAGACGAGGATGGCCAGCGCC
This sequence comes from Pirellulales bacterium, assembly GCA_019636335.1. Lineage (NCBI taxonomy): Bacteria > Pseudomonadati > Planctomycetota > Planctomycetia > Pirellulales > Pirellulales bacterium. The sequence continues at coordinate 17,396 of JAHBXR010000039.1, read as the reverse complement.
GCCACAAAGACCGAAGTGCTGATGGTCACGCTGAACACGGCCAGCAGCTCGGCGGGGGCAATGCCCCCCATCATCATCACGAGCGCCAGGACCGGCAACCCCGTGATAAGCAGCGAAGCGACGTAGCACCAGCCCGCCGCGAACTTGCCGAGCACGATCTCGCGATTCGTGAGATCGGTGGCGAACAGGTACTCGATCGTGCGACGTTCGCGTTCCCGGGCAATGAGGCTACCCAGCGCCGCCGGGCTGACGAGCATGAGCGCCCAGAGCTGTAGAAACGTGAAGAAAAAGAAGAATTGCCCCGAAAACTGCGCGACCTGGTTGATCGACAGGCTCGACGTGTTGTAGCCCTGGCGATCGAGGCCCAGGAAGGAGTAATTCGTCCAGAGGATCAGGAACAGCAGAAGGCCGTAGGTCGCCCGGGTAAGAAAAAAGCGCAGCCGCCGAGCGCCGGTGGTCATCTCGGCGCCGAAGATCGGTCCCAACACGGTAGGGCGCATCGCTGCCCGTTTAGATCTGGTAGTTCAAGTCCGAGATCAGTTCTTCCGGATCGCCGGAGCGCATCTTCAATTGTGGGTTTTCGAGCACCACGGTCATGTGCGGCTTGACGCTGCGCGTGATCCAGACGCTCGAGCCGATGACCGAGTCGTGGCCGATCACCGTGCGCCCCCCCAGGACCGTGGCATTCGCGTAGATCACCACGCGATCCTCGATCGTGGGGTGGCGTTTCACCTCGCGAATGATATTGCCTTCGCCGTCGGTTGGGAAGCTGATCGCGCCGAGCGTGACACCCTGATAGAGCTTCACGTGGTTGCCGATCTCGCAGGTCTGGCCGATGACGACGCCCGTGCCGTGATCGATGAAGAAGTGATCGCCGATCGTGGCGCCGGGGTGAATGTCGATGCCGGTCTCTGAATGGGCCCATTCGGTCATCATGCGCGGGATGAGGGGCACCTCGAGCGTGTAGAGTGCGTGGGCCAGGCGGTAGATCGTGATCGCCTCGAGCCCCGGATAGCAGAAGATCACCTCGTCCAGCGTGCGGCAGGCGGGGTCGCCGTCGTAGGCGGCCTGCACGTCCATGGCCAGCATCCGGCGCAAGTCGGGGATCATGCCGAGAAAGGCCAGCGTCTTCTGCTGACCCAGGGCCTCGAAATCGGTGGCGTGCAGGCAATCGCCCGCGGCTCCGGCATCGTGCCGCAGCGCACGCCCGATCTGTTGCGTGAGCTTGTCGTGCAGCCGGTCGACGAGCTCTCCCACGTGGTAGAGCACGTTGCCGATGTGCAGTCCTTCGCGGCGGCGATAGCCGGGATAGAGGATCTCTTTGAGATCCTCGATCACGTCGCGCACGACGTCGTAGTTGGGCAAGGGGCAATGGCCCAGGTGGTGGATCTTGTCGTCGCTGCTGTAGGTGTCGACGATCCGCTCGGTCAGGTCGGGAAGCTGCTCTTTCAATCGGAAATCGGAGGCCATGGCGATGGTTCCGTGGCGCGCCGGTCGAGGACTTCAGGCGCAGACCACAAACGAGTAAGGGAAACGAAACCCTGGCGGGGAAGAAAACACGACACGCGACGAATGGGGCGGCAGAAAAAAGGTCCGGTCAGGCCGGACACGCGCAGCGACAGAGGCAGGCGCAGATGGTCTGCATCGACATCTCGCCCAAGGGTGCGCGGCAGACTAGGTAAGTGGCGTGGCGCATGGCAGGCGATCCAGCATGTGACGACCCCCGTTCCTGGGGGCCGAACGCGCTAAATCCTAGGTGGCACAACCGTCAAAATCAAGCGACCTGTCGTACTCTTCGGATGGAAATCGCCGGCAAGTTGAGGCGAAAACCAGTGCCGAAGCTGGGGCGCGGGGCGGGCCCCAACTCGCCCAGCCCCGGCCCCCTCTCCCGCCAGGGGAGAGGGGCGAGGCTTGCGCCGCTATTCCTCCTCTTCTGGATGGAGGACGGCCTTTTCCATGATCTCTTTCTGGATATTGCCCGGCACGACATCGTAGCGGGCGAACTCCATCGTGTAGCTCCCTTGCCCCCCCGTGATGCTCGACAGGCTGCGGGCGTAGCTGGTGACCTCGGCCAGCGGCACTTCGGCCGTCACGGTCGTGAGATCGCCGCCAGCCGAGTCCATGCCGATCACCCGGCCGCGGCGTCCCGACATGTCGCTGTTGATATCGCCCAGCTTTTGCGCGGGCACGGTCACGTGCAGCGTGACGATCGGTTCGAGCAGGCTCGGCCTGGCCTGTTGAAACACGTTGCGGAAGGCCATCGAGCCGGCCGTTTTGAAGGCTGCTTCGGAACTATCGACCGGATGGTGCTTGCCGAAGTGAACTTCGACGCAGACGTTCTCGATGCGATGCCCCGCCACGACGCCGCGGTCGAGGCGTTCCTTGAAGCCCTTTTCCACCGCCGGCAGGAAATTGTTCGGAATCGAGCCACCGACGATCGAATCGACCCAGAGGAAATTGTGGATCGGGTCGTAGTGGTACTCGCGCATCGAGGGAAAGTGCGACTTGTTGGCGAAATCCTCGATCTTGGTGCCGCCGGGCAGCGGAAACATGCGAATGTGGACTTCGCCGAACTGGCCCCGACCCCCCGTCTGCTTCTTGTGGCGGTAGCTCCCTTCGGCCTTGGTCTGGATCGTTTCGCGATAGGGGATCTTGGGGTCCTTCGTATCGACCTCGACCTTGTCGCGGCGCTTGAGCCGCTCCTGAATCACCTGCAAGTGCAATTCGCTCATGCCGGTGATGACCAGCTCTTTCGTCTGCAGGTCGTGATCGAGGTGGAAGGTGGGATCCTCTTCGAGCACCTTGTGTAAGGCTCCCGAGAGCTTCGCTTCGTCGCCGCGCGCCTTGGGGGTGGCGGCCAGGCCGACCATCGGCGTGGGGAAGCGGATCGCCGGCAACTCGAACTCGCCCAGCGACGTGCCGGTGTGCAGATCGTCGGTCTTGGCCACGGCGACGATGTCGCCGGCCGAGGCCACCTCGATGGGCTTCGTCTCGTTCGCCTGCACCTCGAGCAATTGCGGCAGCTTGATCGACTTGCGCGCGCCGGAAACGTGGACGGTATCGTCCTTCTTGAACGTGCCGGAATAGATGCGAACGAAGCTCAGCTTTTGCACGAACGGGTCGATCCGCGTCTTGAAGACCTGCGCGGCGAGCGGACCGGCGGGATCGGCCTGCAGCTCGACCTGCTCGCCGGCCGGGTTCGTGGCCGTGCGGCGGACGCGATCGGGAGGCAGGGCGCAGATGGTGAGCGCGTCGAGCAACTCGGTCACGCCGAGATTACTCTTGCCCGCCACGCAGACGATGGGAATGAGCGTCCCTTCGGCCACCGCCTGCACGATCAGCCGCGAGACTTCCTCGTCCGTGGGTTCGACGCCGTCGAAGTAACGAGCCGTCGCTTCCTCATCCACCTCGATGATCGATTCGATCAGCGAATCGTGAAACGAGTTGGGATCGATCGCCGCCCCGGCGATATCGGCCGGCACGTGCTGCGTGCTGGCGACGCCGCGGAAATCGTGGCTGACTCCCAGCGGCACGTTGAGCGGCACGCACTTCTTGCCCCACAGCTCCTGGATGTTGCCGACGAGCTTGGGGAAATCGATGTTCTCGGTGTCGAGCTTGTTGATGACGATGATGCGTCCCAGGCCGGCGTCCCCCGCCTCGTGAAAGACGCGGCGGGTGTTCACTTCGATGCCGGCATGCGCGTTGATGACGATGGCGGCCGTGTCGGCGGCGCGCAGCGCGCCGATCGTCTGGCCGATATAGTCGGGATAACCGGGCGTATCGAGCACGTTGAAGCGTTTGCCGCCGTACTCGAAATGCGCGACCTTCGACTCGATCGTATAGCGATGGTGCTTTTCTTCTTCGTCGAAGTCGCAGATGCTGGTGTGCTGGTCGACGCTGCCTTCGCGGTTGACCGCTTTGGTGATGAAGAGAAGGTGGTCGATCAAGGTCGTCTTGCCGCTCGACCCGTGACCACAAAAGACAATGTTGCGAATATCAGCCACGTTGTGTTTAGACATGCGAGCTTCCCTCAATGGTTTTAACGCAATGTTTTTCTCACAACGGCGCGGGGCGCGTGAGCCTCGGCCGATCGCTGTCTCTAGCTTCGGGCTTCTTCACGTTCCTTTCGTCACAGGTTTGGCTGCCTCGAGCGCGGCGGCCAGATCGAGCTTTCCTTCGTACAAGGCGCGACCCACGATCGCGCCATCCATCCGCGCGGCGGTCAGCCGGGCGATGTCTTCGACCGTGGTGACCCCCCCCGACGCCACAAGGGGCAGTTCGGTGGCGCGACGCATTTCGGCCAGCGCCCCGAGATTGGGGCCGGCCAGCATGCCGTCGGTGGCGATGTCCGTGTAGACGATAGCCGCGAGCGGCTCGTCGGCGAACTGCTCGGCGAGCGTCGTGGCCTGCACCGAGCTGGTCTCGAGCCAGCCGTCGGTGGCGACATGGCCGTCGCGCGCGTCGAGCCCGAGCACGAGCCGATGCGGAAATTTCCGGCACATGGCACGGAACCAATCGGGTTCTTTGATCGCCTTCGTCCCCACGACCAGCCGGTCGATGCCTTCGTCGGCGAGGGCTCGGATCGTCTCTTCGTCGCGAATGCCGCCACCCAGCTCGAGCGGCACCTGCACCGCCTGACGGATGCGGCGGATGCTCTCCAGGTTGGTCGGCCGGCCATCTCGCGCGCCATCGAGATCGACCAGGTGCAGGCATGCGCCCCCCAGCTCGATCCAGTGACGGGCCATCTGGGCGGGGTCATCGCCGAAGACGGTTTCGCGCCCGTAGTCTCCCTGCTGGAGACGCACGCACATGCCACCGCGGAGATCGATCGCCGGCCAGATCGTCATGCCGTCTCGCTTCGTGACACAGTGCGCTGAACCAACCGCCGCGCGACGCGCGGCGGACTTCCCTTTTTTCCCTTTCGCGCCAGAACAGCGCGATCGTCGACCTTCGAAATATGCCATAGAAGAATTCGACTTGCAACGATTTTAGTTCCCCGTCCGCGCGTCGTCATCTCTTTCTTTCGTCCACGAATCGTGTGTCGCGCGCTCGCGGCGCAGGCTGTTCTTGTCGGCCTTCGGCAGGACGGTTAGCATGGCTCGGCACGAATCACGCGGTGGGCGCAACGGCAAATCAGGCGAGATCGGCGTGGCAAATCTCTCAGGCAAAACGGCTCTGGTCACCGGCGCGAGTCGTGGAATTGGTCGCGCAACCGCGGTCGCATTGGCACGGGCGGGCGCCGACGTGGCGATCAACTACCGCTCGCACCCCGACGAGGCGGAAGAGGTGGCGGCCGAGGTGCGCCAGGCCGGACGACGCGCGCTGGTCGTGCGGGCCGACGTGGCCGACCACAACGCCGTGGCCGCCATGGTCGAGGCTACCGTGCAGGAGTTCGGCCGGCTCGACATCGCCGTCTCGAACGCCGCGGCGAGCCGTCGCGAACCGTTCTACGAAGCGGACCTCGACGCCTTTCGCCGCACCGTCGACGTCACCATGTGGGGCGCTTTCACCTGTTGCGGACCGCGGCCAGGCAGATGCTGACGCAGGGGGGTGGCGGGGCGATCGTGATCGTCAGTTCGCCCCATGCCTTCCTCGCCGTACCCCGGTCGATGGCCTACAATATGTCGAAGGCCGCCATCGATCACATGGCGCGAACGGCCGCCATCGAACTGGCCGAACATCGCATCCGGGTCAACCTCGTACACCCGGGCTGGATCGATACGCCGGGGGAACGGAGCTTCGCCACGGAAGAGCAGATTCAGGCCGCTGGCAGCAAGCTCCCCTGGGGCCGGCTGGGACGTCCCGAAGAGATCGGCCGCGCGGTCGTCTTCCTGGCCGATCCCGAGAGTGACTACATGACGGGGGGCTCGCTGCTGATCGATGGCGCCATCAGCTTGCCCTGGTGGGCCAACCGCGGCTCGGCGGTGCCGGACTCCTAGTGCCGCTGGAGATGCCCTTCCTGGCCTTCGCTTCGTACAAACTCGCTTCCAAGATTCCGACGTCGGCTGCCGCATGAAACTCGCGTATCTCTTACCCTGCACGTGCGGCCAGAAGATCGAGGTCGATTCGACCAAGGCCGGCCTCACCGTCACCTGCACTTGTGGAAAGACGCTCGATGTGCCCACGATGCGGCACTTGGGCGACCTCGAACGGGTCGGCAGCGCGCCACGTGCCGCCACGAGCTGGGGACCACGGCAGGGCTACACCCTCCTCGGAGCGCTCGTCTTGTTGTTGGGGCTCGGGTGGCTGGGCTACCAGGTGGTCAACATGCCCGGGGGTATCTACGTCGTGCCCCAGGAGATTCGAGAAGAAGTCTCCCAGTACCCGCCGGCCGACCTGGCCCAACAGTACAAGATTTTGCGCATGGGACTCGATCCCAGGGAGCCGGAAGTGGTGAAGGTCAGCCGCGCGTACGAGGCGTGGCACCGTCGCTGGACGTATGTCGCGGCGGGGGTCTCGCTGCTGGGGGGGCTCCTGACGGCGGGCGCCTGGTTCGGCATGGCAGAATCGAAACGCCCCCCAGGAAAACCACGCCGATGACGACCGCTCGACGCAATGCGATTATTACCGGCGCCGCAAGTGGCCTGGGGCGTGCCCTGGCGTTGCGGCTCGCGCGCGACGGTTGGAACATCGCTATCTGCGACATCAACGAAGCGGCCGCTGCCGAGACGCTCGAGCAGGTCCGCCGCGCGGGGGGCGAGGGACGCGTCGAACGACTCGACGTGGCCGACCCCCAACAATGGCAGGCCTTGGCCGAGCGATTGCGTGCCGCCTGGTCGCAGCTCGATCTGCTGGTCAACAACGCGGGGGTGGCCGGCGCCGGCAACGTGGGACAATTCACGCTCGACAACTGGCGCTGGATTCTCGACATCAACCTGTGGAACGGCATCTACGGCTGCCACACCTTCATCGACTGGATGAAGGAGAATCCGCGCGGCGCGCACATTCTCAACACCGCCTCGATGGCGGCGATCGTCTCGGCGCCCGGCATGGCGGGCTACAACGTGTCGAAGGCGGGCATGCTCGCCTTGTCCGAGACCCTCTACAGCGAGCTGAAGCCCTTCAACATCGGCGTGTCGTGCATTTGTCCTTCGTTCTTCCCCACGAACCTGCTCAACGACGGACGCTTCGCCGAAACGCGGATGAAGGATCTGGCCCAGCGCGAGTTCAAACGCTCGAAGTTCACCGCCGAGGACGTGGCGGAAGCGGCGGTGCGGGCGATCGGCACGAGACAATTCTACGTGATACTGCCTGCCGAGGGACGCTTCTACTGGCGTCTGAAACGGCTGTTTCCGACGTGGTTGCTCAAGCTGATCTCAAAGCGTTTCCAAGAGCAAATGGATCGCGCCGCCCAACGCGAGGCCGCGGCCAACGCCTAGGCGACGTTCGCCGCATGCGATACGATTGATCGCAGGGAAATCCTGGCAGCTAGCAACTCGACGGGGGTCGGTTTGGAAAGCCTGCGCGTCGAAGACTACGTCAAAACAATCTACCAGGCATGCTCCGAATCGGGCTCGCCGACGGCCGCCACCGGAGAAGTGGCGCGGCGACTCGGTCTCACGCCCGGCAGCGTCACGTCGATGCTGCAGCGTTTGGGAGAGGCCGATCTGGTCATCTATCAGGCGCATCGAGGCGTGCGACTCACGCCGGCCGGCGAGCAGCTTGCCTTGCGGATGTTGCGCCGGCACCGCCTGGTCGAACTGTTTCTTGCGACCACACTGGGACTCTCCTGGGACGAGATCCACGCCGAGGCCGAGAATATCGAGCACGCCGTCTCCGATCGTTTGATCGATCGGATCGACGAGTATTTGGGGCACCCCGATCGCGATCCACACGGCGACCCCATCCCCGACGCGGGGGGCCGCCTGCGGGCCGCGCATGGCGAGCCGCTGACCGATTGCGACAGCGACACACACTTCGCGCTCGAACGGGTGCTCGATCAGTCGCCCGACTTTCTGCGCTATCTGACCGACGGCGGGCTGGCCATCGGCGACACGGGCACGGTGGTCGAGAATCACCCTTCGGCCGGGGTCATCACGCTGCAAACCGGGGATCGACGGATCAGTCTCAGCCGCGAGATGGCGGGCAAAGTGCTCGTGCGACGCATCGAAACGCCGGCGAGCTGATCGATCAGGCAGTGCGTTTCCGCTGCCGCGGATTGACAAAAGCCATGATGGCGGTTAGGGTTGCGTTGCTGCGCGCCGCTTCGTCTGGCGGGTTTCTGCGTAGCCATCTCGGGATTCAGCACTCGGCCGAACCTAGCGTTGATCGGGCGAATGCCGGCTCCTTCATCGTTGCCGCGTGGCTCAGGTTCTTCGTATGTCGCCCGAACTCGATCCAGCTTCTACGACGGAATTCGAATCCGAACTGGACCGTTGCGAAAAGAGGATCGGCTATACGTTTAAGAGCAAATCGCTGTTGCGGTTTGCTCTGACGCATGCGTCCGGAGCCCGGCATCGTTTAGCGTCGAACGAGCGGCTCGAGTTCCTCGGCGATTCGATCCTGGGGGCGGTCGTTTGCGAGGCCCTCTTCCGTCGCTTCCCCGAGCATCTCGAGGGGGAGCTCACGAAGATCAAGTCGATCGTCGTCAGCCGCCAGACGTGCGCCAAGGTGAGCGAGGCGCTCGGCCTCGAGGAGTTTCTGATCCTGGGCAAGGGCATGACAACGCACGCCTCGGTGCCGATGTCGCTCTTGGCCGACGTGTTCGAATCGTTGGTCGCGGCCATCTATCTCGACGGGGGCGACACGGCTTCGCGGACCTTTATCATGCGGCACATGGCGGCCGAAATCGACGCCGCGGCCGGCGGCGATCACGGCGGAAACTTCAAGTCGATCCTGCAGCAACTGGCGCAGCGCGAATACGGCACCACGCCGACCTACCAGTTGCTCGACGAGAAGGGGCCCGATCACAGCAAGTGCTTCAAGATCTCGGCCCAGATCGGCCGCAATCGTTACGAGCCTGCCTGGGGACGCAACAAGAAAGAGGCCGAACAGCGCGCCGCGCGCAACGCGCTCAGCGAGCTGAACGGCGAGCCGGTTCCCTTCCCCTCGGATTGAGCCAGGCTGTAGGGCTCCGCCTTGTGGTCTTGGTGGCTTGCCCAGCCGTGTGCGGTTGCAAGAGGTATCTCGATGCGCGGACGTGTGGTGGTCTTATTCTCGGGCGGGCTCGATAGCATGCTGGCGGTGCGCCTCATGCAAGAACAGGGGCTCGACGTCGAGGCCCTCAACTTCCGCACCAGCTTTACCTGCTGCCAGAACACCGCGGCACAAGCGGCCCACGAACTGGGCATTCCGATTTCGATCATCGCCGAGGAAGAAGACTACCTCGATCTGATCCGCAAGCCAAAATACGGCTACGGTCGCGGGGCGAATCCCTGCGTCGATTGCCGCATCTACATGTTCGAGCGCGCACGCCGCTACATGCTCGAACGCGACGCCCTGTGCGTTGCCAGCGGCGAGGTGCTCGGCCAGCGCCCCATGAGCCAGAAACGACGCGATCTGCTGCTCATCGCCAGCCAGTCGGGGCTGGAAGGACGCTTGCTGCGGCCTCTTTCAGCCAAGCTGCTGCCGGCCACCGAGCCCGAGAAATCGGGAGCCATCGATCGCTCGCGCCTGTACGATTTCACGGGCCGCGGCCGTAAGCCTCTCATCGAGCTGGCCCATCAACTCGGGCTGCAGCGGATTCCCAGTCCTTCGACCGGTTGCGCGCTGACCGAACCGCAGTTCGCCACCAAGGTACACGACCTGGTCCGGCTCGATGCCGGCAGCACGTCGTGGGACTTCGACCTGCTGAAGACGGGGCGCCACGTGCGCTTCGACCGTCTGACGAAGATTGTCGTCGGCCGGCGCGAGGCAGAGAATTTGCATCTCGAAAGCATGTTCGCGGCCAGCCGCTCGCGCGCCGAGGCCTTGCTCTGGCCCGAGAATTTCCGCGGACCTTCGTGCCTCGTCTGCGGACCGGCGACCGACGCCGCGCTCGAGTTCGCCGCCGGCTTGCTGCTGCGTTACGGGACGAGCGACACCGCGGAGCCACGCGTCCACGTGCGCCGCCGCGACGGCGAGGTGCTGCTGCCGGCGGTCGAAAGTGTGCTGGTGCGCGAGGCGGCGCCGCTGTAGTGGCGCCGCGCTGGTCGGAATTCAACGCCTGCCCATCCAGGCGATGTGGCCATGGCCCCAAGAGACTCGCGCAAAAAATTAGGCTGGCTCCACAAGGTGTGCGGAGCCAGCCTGTCTCGTTGTATTCTTAAGGCGTCAGACGCGGCGACCGACTAGCGGCTCGCCTTCTTGATGACCTTCTTGGCGGCCGGCTTCGCCTTGGGCGAACGCTTGGCCGAAGCCTTCGTGGTCTTCTTGGCCGGCGAGGCCGTCTTCTTCTTCGGCGACCGTGCCGGAGCCTTCGCCTTCTTCGCGCCCGACTTCTTGCTGATAGCCATTTCCTTGGCTCCTCAATCCGGGCACCCAGCGTGGCGTTTCATGTCCTCTCTCCGGATGCCCTGAGAAGAAAGGACGCCAAATTTCCGAGGTACGCTTGGCCCGCGAGCGATGCGGTTAGCATCATCGCGAGCAGTGTCAGATTTCACTGACGGCGCGATTTGAGCATGTTTCTGCGTTTTGCGTCAATACGAGTTGCCGACGCACACCACGCGCGGGGCGAACGACGCGCGGCTGGCGGCGTGTTATAACGTCGCTATGACCACCTCGCTCGACACCTTGCTCGCCCACTATTCCTCCTCCGAAACGCGCGATACGACGGCGCTGGCCCAGCGGCTCGCGCACGCCGAGCCCGACGAGATCGACGCGCTCGTGCATGCCGCTGCCGAGGACGAGAAGCTGGCCGAATTGTTACCGCACGTCGTGCTAGCATCGCCCGGCGAGGCCGGCGAGCTGCGCGATCATCTCACGCCCGAAACGGTGGCGGCCGTGGCCGATTGGTACGCGCGATTGGGGCGCGGCGATCGGCGGCGATCGCACCTGCTGCGGCTCTTGGCCAGCGATGGTGGCCCCGTGGCGCTGCGGGCTTGGGCCGAGTTGGTGGCCACCGATCCGCCACGCGAGAACGACGAGGTGGATCGCGCCTTCGTGCCCTTGTTCCAACAGCGAGAATTCGCCGCCGAGGCCCTGTTTCCCAGGCTTTTGGATGCCGTGGCCCATCGCGAGGTCGCCGCCGCCGTGCTCGATACGGCCAACTACTGCACGCGCCAGCGGCTGGTCGACGATCACCCGGCACGCGAACGCGCGGCGGCGCTGGGCGAACTGTTCGGCGCGCTGTTGCAGCAGCTCGAACGGATGACCGAATCGCCCGAGCGACTCGAACAGGACGCCGCGACGCTCGGCCGCCAGTTGAACGAAACATCGGCCCTGTTCATCGCCCTGTGCGATGCGATCGCGCTGGTGGGCGATCCCAAGTTGGCGGCGAAGCTGCGTCCGGCGCTCGGCATCGGGCACCGGCGTTTGCGCACCGAGGCGGCGGCCGCGCTGGCGCGCTTGGGGGATGAAGAGGGCATCGCCGAGCTGCTGCGTCTGGCGAGCGAGCCGGTGGTCCGCCCGCGAGTGCTAGCATATGCGGAAGAATTGGATCTTTTCGATCGCGTGCCCGAGCAGTTTCGCACGCGCGCTGCCCGCGCCGCAGGAGAGTTGACCGCCTGGCTGGCGCTGCCGAAGCAGTTCGGGCTGCCCCCGCAAGAGATCGAGCTGGTGGACGAGACGCGCCAGCACTGGCCCGGCTACGAGGAGCCGATCGACTGCTTCTTGTTCTCGTACGAGTACCGTTTGCCGGGGGGAGGCTGGAGTGGCCTGGGCATCGCCGGCCCGTTGACGTTGAGCCTGTCGGTCGACCTGGAGGACTTTCCCCCCAGCGACATCTATGACCTCTACGCGGGCTGGCAGGCCGAGCACGAGGCAATCTCGCTCGTCGACGCGGCCGAACTCTCGACCGAGGATCGCACCACGCTCCAGCGGTTGGCCGCCATGCTGGCCGAGGCCGGCTACGAGCAGGCACGCCTGGTGAAGGTGGGACGCTTCTTCGACGAACTGCACCCCATCTATGCCACCACGAGAGGAAATCAATCGGGGCACGTCGTTCTCGACGGGCAGACGCCCCACTGGTACCCCACCGGCAGCGCGAGCCAGCCCTTGACGGCCGAACTGGCCTACGACATGCACAAGGGGCGCAAGCTGCTGCGGATGTTCAATCCCGCCCCGCGCGCTGCCGCGCCGGAAGATGTCGCGTAAGTTGTCCGACCCGGCCGTGGCGACTAAAGTCGAGGCTTATCCGATCCGCGCGGCCACGACGCCTGGGGCACGCAGGGTGTCTTTCCCAGGCATACTGGGCTTCCCTACCGCGACCTGTCTGACAGGGCCGTCGGAGCCGATGAGTCCGCGCTGCCGCGACGTCTGATCGGCAGACGCGGGCGGTTTTGCTACCTGCTGTGTTTTCCCCGATGGGTGCGATCGATGATGTGTTCGTGTTCTTGCCTGGTGTCTCGCGCGAAGTGGGCGGTCGTGCTCCTGGGTTGGTTCTTGGCGGCGGGCGGAACGTGCGCGCTGCGAGCGAACGCCGAAGAACGTACGACGAGCGATTACCAGCCCGTCGTAGCCACCGCTTCGGACGAGGGGCAACAAGCGATCTCGCGCGTCCGTGTACCCGAGGGCTTGAAGCTCGAGCTGGTGGCGGCCGAACCGCTGCTGGCCAACCCGGTCGCCTTTACTATCGACCATCGCGGGCGTTTCTACGTGGCGGAGACATTTCGCCTGCACGCCGGAGTGACCGACAATCGCTCGCACATGTACTGGCTCGAAGACGATCTGGCGGCGCGCACCGTCGAAGATCGCGTGGCCATGTATCGCAAGCATCTGGGCGACGTCTTCGGCAGCTACGAGGTCGAGCACGATCGCGTCCGCCGGGTTGAAGATCGCGACGGCGATGGCGTGGCCGATCACTCGACGGTGCTGGCCGATGGTTTTCATCATGCGGCCGACGGAATCGGATCGGGCGTCCTCGTTCGCGGCAACAAGATCTACTATACCTGCATCCCCGATCTGTGGTTGTTCGAAGATGCCGACGATGACGGTGTCGCCGAGAAACGTCAATCGCTGCACAACGGCTACGGCGTCCACGTCGCCTTCTTGGGGCACGACCTGCACGGATTGATCCAGGGACCCGACGGCAAGCTCTATTTCAGCATCGGCGACCGCGGGCTGAATGTGACGACCGAGGAAGAAAACATCGACTTGCCTGATGTCGGCGCGGTATTGCGCTGCAATCTTGATGGCAGCCAACTCGAAGTGGTCGCCACGGGGTTGCGCAATCCCCAAGAGCTGGCCTTCAACGAGTTCGGAGATCTCTTCACCGGGGAGAACAACTCCGATGGTGGCGACGAAGCGCGACTCGTGCAAATCGTGCCCGGCGGCGACAGCGGTTGGCGCATCGGCTACCAGTACATCAACTCGCCCGTGCGCCGCGGACCCTGGAACGAAGAACAGCTCTGGAAGCCCCGTTTCGCGCGCGAGGTGGGCTACCTCGTGCCTCCCATCGCCAACTTCGCCTCCGGACCGTCGGGGCTGGCCTACAACCCGGGCACCGGGCTGAACGAGCGGTTCAAGAACCGCTTCTTTCTGTGCGATTTCCGGGGCGCGAGCGCCATCAGCGGCGTGCGTTCCTTCGAGCTCAAGCAGAACGGTGCATCGTACGAGCTGGGCGAGAACGACGAGTTCGTCTGGTCGCTGCTGGCCACGGATCTTGCCTTCGGCACGGATGGCGCCCTCTACATCAGCGACTGGGTCGAGGGGTGGGAGAAGCCGAACAAGGGACGCATCTACAGGCTCTCGGATCCGGCGCGGGCGGGCGACCCGCAACTGGCCGAAGTGAAGCGACTCTTGGCCGAGGGAATGCAAACGCGAGCCATCGACGAACTAACTACGTTGCTTCGTCACGCCGATATGCGGGTAAGGCTCGAAGCGCAGTTCGAGCTGGCCGCGCGCGGCGCCGAGGGAGCGACTGCACTTTGGACCGCCGCGACCGATTCGCCCGAATTGCTGGCGCGACTGCACGCCATTTGGGGCCTGGGGCAATGTGGCGAGGCGCAGCAGGCCAGGTTCCGCAACCTGCTGACCGATCCGCAAGCCGAGGTGCGCGGACAGGCGGCCAAGATGTTGGGTGAGTCGCGCGTCACGGAGGCCCGAGACGATCTCGTCGCGCGGCTGTCCGATGAATCGCCACGCGTGCGATTCTTTGCGGCGTTGGCATTGGCCAGACTCAACCAGGCCGAGATCCCCGTGGCCCCCGTCGTGGAGATGCTGCGTGCCCATGACGATCGCGATCCGAATCTGCGTCATGCCGGCGTGATGGCTTTGGCGGCGGCTTTGAAGCCGCTTGTTGCCGAGGGAGCAACCGATCGGGCAAACGCCTACGTCGAATTGCTGGTGAAGGATCCGTCGGCCGCCGTGCGCATCGCCGCCGTGGTCGCCCTGCGAAGGCTCGAGAGCCCGCTTGTCGCACGGTTTCTCGACGACCCGCAGGAGCGTGTCGTGCTGGAAGCGGCCCGCGCGATCTACGACGTGCCGATCGCCGCCGCGCTGCCGGCGCTCGCTGCCAAGCTCGTTCAGCCGACGACGTCGGCTCCACTTGTTCATCGCTTGCTGGCGGCGAATCATCGACTCGGTGGCCCCGAGGAGGCCGCCCGGGTTGCAAAGTTCGCCGCCGATGCAACGACCCCCGAGCGGATGCGTGTCGAGGCGTTGGAACTGTTGGCGGCGTGGAGCACACCGGCAAATCTCGACCGCATCACGGGGTTGTGGCGCCCGCTCGATACGCGACTGCCCAACGTAGCCGGTGCGGCCGCGCGACCGCTGCTGGCCGAGCTGTTGAACAGTTCGCCCGATCGCGTTCGCCAGGCCGCCGCGGAGTTGGCTGGCGCGACCGAAGCGGTCGAAAGCGCGCCGCTGCTGGCCGAGCTCGCCGTCGATACGAAGCGTCGCACCGACACGCGCGTCGCGGCGCTCGAGGCGCTCGATCGTTTGGATCGGACCCTGGCGGACGCTGGCGCCAACTCAGCGTCGACTTCCGACGTGCCGACGCGCCTGCGCGACGCCGTGCAGTTTGCGCTCGATGGCGACGACGGAAAGCTGCGCTCGGTGGCGCGGCAGATTCAGGCCAGAATCGATCCGGCGGCGGCTGTGCGCGGCATCGCCCTGGTGCTCGACGAGGGAACGATTCCCGAGCGGCAGGCGGCCTTCGCCACGCTGACCGGCATGCAGCATGCCGACGTCGATGCCGTGTTGGCACAGTGGCTCGACAAGCTCGCCGCGAGCGAAGTCGTGCCCGAGCTGGTGCTCGATCTGCTGAATGCCGCCAACGGTCGTGCCGAGGCCGGTATTCCCGACAAGCTTGCGCAGCACGAAGCAACGCGGGCAAGCGACGATCCACTCTCCGCCTATCGCGAGGCCCTCGTCGGGGGCGATGCCGAGCGCGGCCGACGCGTCTTTTACGATAAAACGGAGGTCGCCTGCCTGCGCTGCCATAAGATTCGCGGACAAGGGGGAGACGTGGGACCCGATCTCACCACGATCTCCTCGCGCGAGAATCGCGAGCACCTGCTCGAGGCGATCGTGGCGCCGAATCGCAAGATCGCCAAGGGATTCGAGACGGTGGTCATCGCTACCGACAGCGGCCAGGTGCTGACGGGAGTGCTCAAGAGCGAAGATGACGAACGCGTCTGGCTGATGACGCCGGAAGGGACGCAGATCGCGGTGCTAAAGAGCGAGATCGACGAGCGGGCCGGAGGCGCTTCGGCGATGCCCGACAAGCTGCTCGAAAATCTCTCGAAGGCAGAAGTTCGCGACCTGGTAGAGTTTTTGTCTCGCTTGAAGTAAGGCAAGTCGTAAACAAAGTGGCACAGGCTGCCAGCCTGTGCGGGAGCGTATTCACGGCAATCCGCACAGGCCAGCGGCCTGTGCCACTTCTCTTGTTGCTAATGCTGCGTTAGGGTCCGGATGCGGAATCAAGCTTGGCCCGGTTGACACCCGGCCGTGGTACCGATAATCAGGGGATTCGCCTTGCGCTCTTCGATGTGTGCGGGTGATCCCCACTACCTTGCCCACTCTGACGCGAATCTTCCGGAGCTTTTCCCCATGTCCGAACTGGCACTCCGTGGCGGACCGAAGACAAAATCGAAGCCTTTTCCCGAGTGGCCCATTTTCGACGACCTGGAACGCCGCGCGGTGAACGAGGTGCTCGAGAGTCGCGTCTGGTGGCGCACGCCGGGCACGCGGACGCTGGCCTTTGAGCAGGAGTTCGCCAAATTCCACGGGGCCAAGCATGGGATCGCCATCACGAACGGCACGCATGCCATCGAGGTGGTGCTGGCCGCGCTGGGGATTCGCTCGGGGGATGAGGTGATTGTGCCCGACTCGACCTTCGTGGCCACGGCCAGCGCCGTCTTGTTCTGCGGCGCGATGCCGGTCATGGTCGACGTGCGGCGCGATACGCAGTGCATCGATGCCGACCTGGTCGAGAAGGCGATCACGCCGCGGACCAAGGCGATCATCGCGGTGCATCTGGGAGGGCACCCGGCCGATCTCGACCGCCTGACCGAGATCGCCAAGCGGCACAACATCACCCTGGTCGAAGATTGCGCCCACGCACACGCCAGCCAATGGCGCGGCCGCCACGTGGGCAACTACGGCATCGCCGGCACGTTCAGCTTTCAGCAAAGCAAGCTGATGACCGCGGGCGAAGGGGGCATCATCATCACGAACGACGATGACTTCGAGCGCCGGGCGCGATCGGCCCACGATTGCGGCCGCCTGCCGGGTGAGTGGTTTTACGCCCACTTCAACTACGGTTCGAACTATCGCCTGGGCGAGTGGCAGGGGGCGGTGCTCAGTGCGCAGCTCACGCGGCTCGACGCTCAGACGAAGCGCCGCCACGAGAATTCGTTGCTGCTCGACAAGCTGCTGGGAGACATCGAGGGGATCACGCCGCAGTTGCACGACGAGCGCTGCACCCGCAATGGGCATTACGCCTACATCTTCCAATACGATAAGGCGGCCTTCGGCGGCGCGCCGACCGAGAAGTTCATCCAGGCGATGAACGCCGAGGGGATTCCCAACCAGGCCGCCTATCCGCCGGTCCACGAGTTGGCCATGTTCCAGTCGGGAGCCTATCGCGAACGCCTCTCCGGCGAGCAGGCCAAGGAGCCACACTCGTTCCTGCAAGCAAAATTCCCTGAGACGGCGCGTGCCGCCTGGGAGAGCTACTGGGTGCCGCAGTATTGCTTGCTGGGGGACGAACGCGACATGCAGGAAATCGCCGCCGCGGTGAAGAAGATTCAGCGCTGTGCGACAGAGTTAAAGTGATTGGTCAGGGGATAGTGGACAGTGGCACAGGCCGCCGGCCT
>JAHBXR010000038.1 GCA_019636335.1 Pirellulales bacterium | reverse complement strand
GCTCGCCGCCGGTTTTCTTCTCTATTCCCTACGACCGGTTAGCCGAAATTGATTCTGATCCGGTCAGGGCGCGCCGATTCACTGCGAATTGGCCCGGTCGCGCGGATGCCAGGGGGAGTGCCAACTTGCCCGCTTCCAGTTCGCTGCAGTACGTGTATTGGGCCTACTTCTCGAAGCCCGTGTGTGACCGGAAGCTTTTCCGGCTCATTCGGCAGCGCCGTATTGGACGGATCCTCGAAATTGGCGTCGGCGAGGCGGTTCGCGCGCGTCGCCTGATTTCGGTGGCCCAGCGTTACACCCCCGGTGAGGTGCGGTACACCGGCCTCGACCCGTTCGAATCGCGTTCGAGCACCGATGCCCCCGGCCTGACGCTTAAGCTGGCACATCGCCTGCTCAAAGCCACCGGCGCCCAGGTACAACTCGTGCCGGGGGATCCGTTCTCTGCCCTGTCGCGCACGGCCAATTCCCTGACCGAAACCGAACTAGTCGTCATTTCGGCCGATCAGGATGGCGACTCGCTGAGCCGCGCCTGGCATTATCTGCCCCGCACGCTCTCGCCCGAGGCCTTGGTCTTCGTCGAACGGCTCGATCCCGTGCGCGGTGTCGCTTTTCTGCAAGAGATCGATACCGAGGAGTTACAGCGTTTGGCGAGCGTCCACCAACGCCGCCGAGCTGCCTGAACCAATCGGCGTACGATCCTGTCTGCTTCTCGGTATTTCGTTGCGCGGGCGACCAAGAACTGGCCCCCCGCTGACGAATTACAGGTCAGCTACCTGTCCCCCCAGTCGACGTAGTCGCTGTAACCGGCAAGGCATGGAGCTTAAGTATCCATGCCAGAACGGTTTAGACAGCAGATCGCTGGCCGGGGCGGCTCGCCACGGTTCGTGGCGAAGCTATGATGGCAGGTAGAACAGCGATCTTCACGAGAGGCAGAATCTGGCCGATGTGCCCCGTTGGCCCCGAACCCAATTCCGGTAGCGATGCGCTCGGGGTAACTCCGTCTTTTACCCCTACGCCGAGGCCGCGCCCGGCGGGGGTCGCCCTGATCGAGGGATCCGGGCCTCAACTGTCGGCCGAAACCGGCACGCTGCTGCGTCTGAGGTTGCGGCTGGCCGGTTTGAGCCTCACCGCGATCGGCAGTGCCTTTCTGGTCCGCAGCCTGGCGACCGGCGAGTGGCCCGGTGAATCGGCGGCGCCTATTCTGCTGGTCCACATCGTCACCGTGGTGGTCTGCGGATGCGTCACCGTGTGGCTGTTCGTCCGGGCTCCCAACTCGCTACGGATGCTGCGGCTGGCCGAATCGCTACTCTTCGGCGCGCCGGCCGTCTTCTTCGTCATCATGTTCTATGCCGATATGTCCTATTACCTGCGCACTGGCGATATCGGCATGGCCCGGGCTGCGTTGAAGACTTGTGAAGTGGCGTGGGTTCTCTTGCTCTTCATCTATGCCATGTTCATTCCGAACACGGGGCGCCGGGCGATGATCGTGTTGTCGATCTTTGCGGTGGCCCCGTTCTCGATGATGCTCGCTGCGCGGTGGCAATTCCCACTCGGGGCGACAGCCTTCGACTTTCAGCAACTCTCGGAAGTTTTTCTCGTCATGGGGGCGGGGGGCTTTTCGGCCATCTACGCTTCGCACCGCTTCTACACCTTGCGCCGCGAGGTCTTCGAGGCGCAGCGTCTGGGCCAATATCGCCTGCGCGAGTTGATCGGCCGCGGCGGCATGGGCGAGGTCTACTTGGCCGAGCACAATTTGCTGAAACGTCCTTGCGCGATCAAGTTGATCCAACCCGGCCGAGACGCCGATCCCCGGGCGCTGGCCCGTTTCGAGCGCGAGGTCCGCAACACGGCTCGACTTTCGCACTGGAATACGGTCGAAATCTTCGACTACGGCCACACCGACGACGGCACGTTCTATTACGTGATGGAGTATCTGCCGGGGCTGAGCCTGCGCGACCTGGTCGAGCGTTACGGTCCGCTTCCACCCGAGCGTGCGATTCATCTTTTACGTCAGTCCTGCGAGGCCTTGCGCGAGGCGCACAGTCTGGGGCTCGTGCATCGCGACGTGAAGCCGGCGAATATCTTTGTCGCCCAGCGTGGCGGCGTGGACGACGTCGCCAAACTGCTCGACTTCGGCCTCGTGCGACAGATCGACCCTGGCAACGAATCGCAGTGGACGCACGACGGATCGATCACCGGTTCGCCGCTGTTCATGTCTCCGGAACAGGCCCTGGGAGATATCGCCCCGGACGGACGCGCCGATATCTACTCGTTGGGCGCCGTGGCATATTTCCTGCTCACGGGCCGGCCACCGTTCGAGGGAACGAAGGCCCTCAAGGTGATCGTCGCGCACGCGCACGATCCCGTCGAACCGCCACGCACTTACCGGCCCGACATTCCGGCCGATCTCGAGCAGATCATCCTGCGTTGCCTGGCCAAGAAGCCGGAAGAGCGCTATCAATCGGCCGAAGAACTCGAAGCGGCCCTAGCGGCCTGCCACACGCCCCACACCTGGACACGCGAACGAGCCGCGGATTGGTGGCGCGAAATGACCGCGTCGGCAGCGATGGATTCGGCCTGAGCGGTTGCCCCCAACATCCGAAGCAATTCGTCGAAGATTACGTCCCATTTCCGAACTGATTCTGCCACGGGGTGTCACTCCCGCAACCCGCCTCTTCCGCATAGAATATAGGGCTGTCCGCTTCTCGGCCCTCCCGCCCGAGTGCTCGCCTCGGCTCTCGGTGGGGAATCGCCACAACCGCCCGCCAAGCCCACCGCACCACTCGTGGGGAATAGCAAGACTATGAATCCGACCGCCGCGCCTCGCACGATGTTCGAGAAGATCTGGGATGCCCACGTCGTCCGGGCCGAAGAGGGCCAGCAGACGATCCTCTACATCGACCTGCAGCTCGTGCATGAAGTTACCAGCGCCCAGGCCTTCGAAGGTCTCCGACTGGCCGGCCGCAAGGTGCGTCGTCCCGAGCGCACCGTGGCCACGCCCGACCACAACGTGCCCACCTCCGATCGCCGGCTTCCGATTGCCGACCCCATCGCCAAGCAGCAGATCGACACGCTGCGGCGCAACTGCGAGGAGTTCGGCGTGCGGCTGTACGATCTCAACAATCCGCAGCAGGGCATCGTGCATATCATCGGGCCGGAATTGGGCATCACGCAGCCCGGCATGACGATCGTCTGCGGCGACAGCCATACCGCCACGCACGGCGCCTTCGGCGCGCTGGCCTTCGGCATCGGCACGAGCGAGGTCGAGCACGTGCTGGCCACGCAGACGCTGTTGCAATCGAAGCCCAAGACGTTCGAGATCCGCGTCGACGGCCGCCTCGGCCCCGGCGTCACCGCCAAGGACCTCATCCTGTACATCATCGGCCAGATCACCACTGACGGTGGCACCGGGTACGCCATCGAATACACGGGCGAGGTGATTCGCGGCTTCGGCATGGAGCAGCGGATGACGGTCTGCAACATGTCGATCGAGGCCGGTGCCCGCGCCGGCATGATCGCCCCCGATCAGCACACGTTCGATTACCTGCGCGGCCGCGAGTTCGCTCCCCAGGATTACGACGCTGCCGTGGCCCGCTGGCGCGAGTTGCCCTCCGATCCGGGAGCGAAGTACGACCGCGTCGAGATCTACCAGGGGGCGAACGTCGCCCCGCAAGTCACCTGGGGAACGAACCCGGGACAGGTGATTCCCGTCGACAGCCGCATTCCCGACCCGCAGGAGTTTGCCGACGACAACGCGCGCAAGGCCGCGGCCAGCGCGCTCGACTACATGGCCCTCGAGCCGGGTACGCCGCTCGTGGAGATTGCCATCGACCGCGTCTTCATCGGCTCGTGTACGAACGGCCGCATCGAGGACCTGCGGGCCGCCGCCGCCGTCGCCCGCGGACACCGCGTTTCGGACCGCGTTAGCGCCATGGTCGTACCAGGCAGCGGTCAGGTGAAGCGTCAGGCCGAAGCGGAGGGGCTCGATCGCATCTTCCGCGAAGCGGGCTTCGAGTGGCGCGAGGCAGGCTGCAGCATGTGTCTGGGCATGAATCCCGACATCCTGACGCCCGGCCAACGCTGTGCCTCGACCAGCAACCGCAACTTCGAAGGCCGCCAGGGCAAGGGGGGCCGCACGCACCTGGTCTCGCCCGCCATGGCCGCCGCCGCCGCCTGCACGGGTCGCTTCGTCGATATCCGTCAGTGGGACTATCAGTCGTAAGCATTAATCCTGAATTCCGAATCCATCGATGGCCGAATCTGCGGAGCTTTGTCATGCGTGCCTTTACTGTTCATGAAGGTCTGGTCCTGCCGATGGATCGACCGAACGTCGATACCGATCAGATCATCCCCAAGCAGTTCCTCAAGCGGATCGAGCGGACTGGGTTCGGCCAGTTTCTCTTCTTCGACTGGCGCTTCCACGACGACGGTCGCGACAACGCCGAGTTCGAGCTGAACTTTCCACAGCACCAGGGGGCCAGCGTGCTGCTCGCGCGGCGCAACTTTGGCTGCGGCTCGAGCCGCGAGCACGCCCCCTGGGCGCTCGACGACTACGGTTTCCGCGTGATTATCGCCCCCAGCTTTGCCGACATCTTCTACAACAACTGCTTCAAGAACGGCATGCTGCCGATCCGTCTTTCGGACGAACAGGTCGAAGAACTCTTCCAACGTGCCAGGCAGCACAAGGGCTACCGTCTCAAGATTGACCTCGAGTCACAGACCATCACCGACGAACATGGCCTCGAGCTGAGCTTCGACGTCGACAATTTCCGCAAACACTGCCTGCTGAATGGCCTCGACGACATCGGCCTGACGCTGGAGCACGAGGCCGACATCACGGCCTATGAGAAGAGCCGCGGAATGGAGCCCGTGGGGAAGTAAATCTGCCGTGCGTCCGAACTTCTTCATGGAAATGCCAGGACCTCGCGGAACAGTTCGTCCGTGAAACAGGTCCTTTCGAGAAGCGGAATCGCTCACGCTCGCGATAATCAGCGGTTGGCGATCAAGTAAGATTCGAGGTGTTGATCGAGCGACGCGAACGCCTCTCCGATCACCGCCGCGAAGCGAAACCCGATGTGTCCGTCGGGACGAATCAGCACGACTCCCTCTCTCGCCACGCCGGCGCGTGCGGGATCGACGTGTGGATTGTGTGACACCCGCACGTGTCGCGACCAACGCTTGATCAATCGCTCGAGTGCGGCGGCGTCATCGCCCAACTCGCCGAAGAGAAGCACGTGGTGCGACGTGCCACGAAACTGCTGGCGATCGCGATACCAGCGTCCTGGGCGCGACACCTCATTGATCGAGCCATGCCGAGCGTGATCGACCACGAGCGGACTGCCGGCGTAGTCGACGTCGATCATCGAGCGGGCATTTCTGGCAAGTGCCGCTGCGATCGGATCCACTTCGGCCGCCTGCACGGCGCGTCCCTCGCGCGTGGCATTTGCCACCTCCATGATCGAGCCATGCACCTCGTCCGAAACGTCGAGCACGTGCCGATCGGCGAGATGCCGCTCGGTGGTGTATGCCTCGAGCAGCGTCGGACGCGCGAGTCCACGGATCACGAGCGCGAGCTTCCACGCCAGGTCGTGGGCATCATGCAGGCCCGCGTTCAGTCCCTCGCCGCCGAAGGGACTGGAAAGGTGCGCCGCGTCGCCGATCAAAAAGCGTCGCCCGTCCGACAATCGCGACACGATGCGCCGGTGCATGCGGAAGGGCGTGAACCACGACACATCGGTCGGGCGATAATTCCCATCGAGCCGTCGCTCGACACGCGAGACGACCTCTTCGGCGGTCACGCTTTCGACCTCTTCTTCCAAATCCTGGAAGGTGATCCATCGTCCGTGCGGCAGCGGGGCAAGGAGCAGCAATCCGTGGCGACCGCAGATCACGCCCGCCTCACCACATGGGAAGGGCCCCGCCATGCCGATATCGGCGACGAGAAAATTTCCGCGATAGGTCAGGCCCTCGAGCGGTTCGTTCATCGAGTGTCGTGTGATGCTGTGCGCGCCGCCGGCCCCGATGAGAAATCGCGGCTCGACCGTTTCAACGCGGCCATCGACGTGCGACAGTTCGACCACGAGGCGCTCGTCGGCGGCCTCGACCTTGGTGGCCGTGACGCCACGCTCGATGGCCCCGCCGAGCGAATGCAGATGCTTCTCCAGCACTCTTTGCGTCTCGTACTGGGGCAGGCAGCATTCAAAATCGCAGCAGCACCCCATGCCCGCGTGACTCAGCGTGCCCAGTTCGACCATGCCGGGCCCGTACAGGCGAGAGCAATGGATTCGTTCGGAGGCGTTCAGAAACGCGTCTAACACGCCAACCGATTCGAGAATCTCGAGCGTCCCCGGTTGAATCGCCGTGGCGCGTGCCTGACGATGAAGCCGCACATCCCGTTCGACGAGGCGTGCTTCGACACCATGCCGCGCCAACTCCGCCGCAACAAACAAACCCGATGGCCCGGCCCCGATAATCAGCACATCACTCCGCGTCACGCAAAGCATCCCTAGAAAATCGGTGATTTGAATGCCAGCGTTCACCGGAACGCCAAGGAGCACTTGTTTCTAGTGGATTTCGCGGAACGATCAAGCAAGAATCTCGCGCGCCATGCGTAGGCGGACAAGCAACCTCTTGCTGGCCTGCTAACGTAGACCGGTTCTCGGAAAGTGCAGAATTGACCTGAGCAGGCACGGTATTCGCCTGCTCGGAGTGCAGCCGCTGGTTACAGGCGGCGGTAACAGCGCCCAGAACGTACTACTCGCGCACACGCGTTCTAGGGCATACTGTTGCTGCCCGGTATCTCGCGCTTCGCCTGGTACTGCCACTCTTCATCGAAGAAGGCGGCGGCGGCGACGCGCCCGGCCGACTCGCTGTTGGGCTGTTCCGAAAGATCGAACACGACCCAGTCGGGTAACTTCGGGTTTTGCAACGAGTTGGTGCGGTCGTGCGCTTCGCGGAAGGTCATGCCGCTGTTGAGCACCACGTAACGGTCCCGTCCCGCCGGAAGAGGATTGGGATAGATCATAGCCAGCGCATGCGATGCGGCGGGCCACTTTCGCTCGGGCGTGCGGATCGATTCCTGGTCCCAGGCGATGGGTAGCTCGCGGGCGATCCTGGCGAGTACGGAGTTCGAACGGGGATCGCCCCACACGATCAGGTTGTACTTGGCGATCTGCTCGTCGGTCAGGTCGCGGTCGTCGATCTCGCGCACCTCGCCGCGGAAGTGCGTGCGCCAGCGCTCGCGAAATCGCGACAACTCTTCAGCGACCCAGGTATCAACGGCGGGATGCGCGGCACGACCGGTGGGGCGCACCACGAGGAAAGGAGCCAGCAACGCATCATCGAGGGGACCTTGCAGCCCGGGCGACTTGGCGAGACCGGCCTTGGCTGCGTCGTTTCGCGATTCTTGTTGCCAGCCTGCGGTCGTCTTTTCCAGCAGCACGCCCTCAGTACAGGCTGCCGGGGCGACTTTCAGCTCCTGGTCATCGATCGAGACCGTGACGTTCGAGCTGGGTGCTTCCCACCACGGGGAGTTTACTCGCAGCCGCGTGATATTCTTCGTAGTGATCTCGATACGGTTGCTTTCCTGTCGCGTGGCATCGACGCGCGCGTCGCGCCAATGTTCCTCGAGTCCCCGCACGTCGATCCAATGGCAGCGATGGTAGCGCAGCGTGCGGGTCTGGAAATGCACCGATGCGGGAAAATGCTCGAGCCCCTGCCCTTCGAACTGCTTCAACCGCGCGAGCACGTCGGCCAGCGCCGCCGGTTCGTACTTGTGCGCTACGCCGGGGCCGATGATGTGTGTCATCGTCACTCCTTCGTCCTTCAAGGCCGCTTCCATGATGTCGGCGGCTGCTTTCTGTTTATCGAACTCGCCACTGTAGGCCACCAGCGGCAGATTGAGCAGATTGCGTGCATAATCGGGCACGTCGTACACGCCCCACAGCGTCTGCTCGTACCAGGGTGGAAACTTGTCGGGCGTGAGCTGTTGATAGCGACGCACGTCGACAAAGCCGGCGCCGGGACTCATGGCCGCCCAGCGGTCGGGATAGTGGGCGCCGAGATGCCAGACGCCGGCGCCCCCCATCGAAAAGCCGCACAGCACGAGGCGATCTCGATCGATGTTGTAGGCGGCGCAGACTGCCTCCAGGGCCTCGAACACATCGACTTCTCCCGCTGACTTGTAGCCGTTGCAATAACGTGCAAAGGGATGCAGCACGATGGCGCCGGCGGGTTCGATCTGGCCCGCGCTGGTCATGCGCTGATGAATGAATTGCACGTCGAGCGTCTGGTCGCCACGGCCATGCAGCCACACGTACAACGGCGCAGGCTGCGAAAGATCGAGATCCCTCGGGATCACCAGCCCGTAGGGTTGCACGGAATCGTCGAGTTGCGAGCGAAAGCCGCGCACGACAAGCCCGTGGGCGGCGGTCCAGGGATGTTCATTCCGCGTGAGCTGTTGCAGGCGTTCTTCGGCCAGTTCGAGTTGCTCCTCGGCCCAACCCAATTCGCGCGGGTGATAGAACTCGCCGCCGCGGAGGGCATCGTCGACCGCTTTGACGAAGATTTCGACGTCGGGCAAAAGGGCCTGTGCCGCGGGTGTCAGCCGCGGCTTCGCCTCGTCGAGTTGCTTTTGGAGTCGTTCCACGTGCTCGCGAAGCGCCGTGGACCGCTCGGCAGGAATATCGATGCCGGCTGGCGGTATGCCCAGTTTTGCGTCGGCTGCCCCAGCCGTGTTGGCAAGAGCAACGAACCATGAACACAGCAAGAGCGTGACCGTGAATCGCATGGGATCCCGTGCGTGCGAAGGTCTTGGAGGAATCGTGAGCCACAAGGGCCTGGACGTCGCGAGCATGATAATTGCTCGGCCGACGTGGACCAAGGAGTTCGCGGTCGAAACCACCTTACAGAAACGAAGGTGTTGCAGCATGGATGGCAGGACGGAGCGCGGGCGAGCCTGCCCAGCATTGAGAGGTGTCGCGTGACTGCACGGTCCCGATCCGCTGGCAGGGACCAGGTTACCTCGCCTTGCAGGCAATTCGCCTCAGTGATGACTATCGAGCAGCAACGTGCCCTCCGTGGCACGCGCCACCCGCTCGATGAGTTTCTTTTTGGGATCCTGCGCGACGCGACTGATCATGCGGCGGCGCTTGCCGGTACGGGGATCGCAGCCAATCGAGGGGACGAGAGTCACATCGGTCTGCACCTCGGGGGGCAGACCCATCTGAAGCAGATTGCAACGTAGCAGTTGGCGCAGCCCCTGGTAGGAGATGCTCAGGTCGCCATCGAGCACGAGCCGTATGTCGACACGGTTCGTCTCTTGCTGGATTGCCTGCCATTCGCGGGCCAGCCCCAGCGCATCGACAGCGTTGTGAAACAAGGCGCCGGAGAGCATGCGCGGTCCCTGGCGATCCTGCACCCAGAAGACCTCGGACGCGCGCCCTTCAATTTGATCGATCCGCGGCAGGTGGCTGCCGCAACGGCAGTGCGTCGTCGCCCATGCCACGCAATCGGGCACCTCGTAGCGGATAAACGGTTGGACGTGATTGGCCAGGTTCGTGACGAGAATCTTGCGACCTATCTGCCCCGGCGGCACGGGACGGTATTCATCGTCCACGATTTCGACGATGGCCCAGTCCGCATTGACGTGTACGCCGCCATCGGTGGGGCAAGCGTCGGCCAGTTGCAGGCATTCGCCCATGCCATAGTGATCGAAAACCGGCACGCCGAATGCTTGCGAAATACGTTCGCGCGCGCTCGACAAGAGCTGCTCGCTCGAGTTCGAGATCTGCCGCAGGTGTTCGAGCCGCAACGCGTCGCGCCGCGCGGCCAGTGCCTCGAGCACGCTCGCATACCCGACGAGCACCTGGGGCTGAAAATCGTTCAATCGCTCGAAGAGATCGGGTTGTTCGGCGGCAAAGCGCTGCAAGTTGACGTACGGGCCGACGATCTCGGGCATGAACTCGAAGGCGGCCCCCGAGGGATAGAAGCCACGCTGCACGGCCACCACCGCGATACGTTTTGGTACGCGGAGGCGACGCACTCCCTCGGCGAGTCCCGGGCGCCCCGCGACATCGCCCCGTGCGGCCATCGTGGCGAAGAGAATCTCGAGCGCGCGGCGATCTTGTACGATCAAGAGCGGTTGCCCCTGACTTCCCGAAGTGTGGGACACGGCATACCGCCCTCGGAACCAGCGTCCCAGGTTCGCAGGATCGCTCAGATATCGTTCGACTTCCTTGCGACTGATCTGCGGATCGGTCACCACCTGGTTGAAGTTCTCCATCAATTCGCGCTTGTTGGTGGGGGGCAGTTCGCGAAAGGGGGTCTTCGACAGGTCGAGCCGCTGGTACTTGCGCGCGTAGAAGGGAGATAAGTTGATCGCCGTGCGCAAGAGTTGAGCCAGACGGCGGCGTTGCAGGCGTTGAATGCGGTGCGGCTGCCAGCGCCCCACCTGCCCCTGTTGCACGGTACGAACCGAATAGCGAACGAGTTGTGCCAAGGACATAAGGGATCTCCCTCTCGCTGAAATGCACTTGTCACGCGCGGCGCCGAGACATCGCTAGCAGACAGAGAATTGCGGAGCCGCGACCGAAAGACGATGGCCGGGGCGCCGGTCCGTGTCGGGCGACAAGGCGGGCTGATCGGCCGCCAGTTCCTGCAGGATCTCGCCGTGCAAGACTTCTTCGAGTTCTGCCATCGCGCGGGCGGCGTTTGCCCCATCGAGCACGCGGTGATCGTAGGTCAGCCGCACATCGAGCGAGCCGTCCCAGCGAAGCGCGCCGTAATTGACCGTCGTGGAAAGGGGAGAGAGCAGGTGCAAGCCCGCGGCCCCGATCGAAGCCACCACGCTGATACCGAACGTGCCAAAAAAATGCGCCCGATGTGCGCCGTCGACGCGTAGGCCCAACCACCAGGCGAGGCGGCGGATCGGCAACGGCAGGCTGCTCAACAGCAGGGCCCGTCGAAACTGCGGGATCTCGTCGAGCGGGGCCACCTTGTGCCGCCGGATGATCGCATCGATCTCGCGCAGGCTCAACAACTCGGGCTGGCGGATCTGTCCGAAAAAGACCGCCTCTTCGCCCCCATACTCACGTTCGACCGAGAAGCTGGCAATATTCACCGGGTGTTCGTAAAGATGGGGCCAGATCCAAGGCATGTAAGCGCGGCGCAGCTCCGGGCGTCGAGCCGCCACGATCGCATAGGCCTTGATGAAGATGGCGCACCAACTGATGCGCTGATCCTGACGACGACGCGCGGCGATGACGTCGGCCAGTTGCATGGTGCGCTGAGTGGGCACGCTCGGCACAAGTCGCGCGAAGGCCAACAGGTCGCAGATGAATCGGCGCGGCAAGGAGAGTCCGACCCAGTTGCCATCCGGTTCGCTTCCGACGCCGGGCAAAGAGATCAGTCGCATGTCGAACTCGGCCACAATGGCCGCCTCTTGTGTGTTCCAGAATCAACCCGCCGCGCAGGCGCCGTGTTCGATGCCGGCATCACCGGCGTTCGCACAGCTGCCGCTGCTCGTCCAGCGACTGAGCAAACGCGCAGGCAAACCACCGCAGGTTCCACGGCTGCCGCAAGGTAGCGCCCGAGCCGACTACTTCGACGGCGCGCCCCGCTCCTACGACGGCGGAAGGACGCGATCGATGAACGAAAAACGCACGTGACATGCTGAACTCCTGAAATCTGTTCCGTGCGGGCAACTGGCCATCGCAGTCAGCCGTGCGAGAGGCATGGGCAAGTAATGCAAGGCCCGTGCCGAAGCCGGAGAGGCAAGGAGTTCGAACGGCGAATTTCTCGGGATTCCACCGGTTCTTACGGAATTATCTGCTCGTGGAGTACAGAATCGCCGTCCGGCAAGAGTACCGGCACGCTAACTGGCGGGGGGTGTCGACGGTTCGCTACGACACTCGCGCGGTGCGGCAATTCTATTTGCTGGCCGCGTGCGTCGCGGCCAGCAATGGTGCTGGTCAGGAATCACG
The DNA here is from genome assembly GCA_019636335.1 of Pirellulales bacterium. NCBI lineage: Bacteria > Pseudomonadati > Planctomycetota > Planctomycetia > Pirellulales > Pirellulales bacterium. Next base: position 28,166 of record JAHBXR010000038.1, on the reverse strand, counting down.
GCGAAGCATTGCTGGCGGCAGTACATCCTCTGGCGACGTCAGCGCACGATGTTCAAACGATCGGCTTGCCAATCGCCGGAGAACACGACCTCGGCCAGAGGCTTGCGTGAGCGAGGTGCGATTTCCGGATCGCGCAGCTTGGGGACGAGCGACTCCGGGTCGCCGATAGAACCGATGGCGATGGCCGTCACCGGCTCCCAACCGTCCGGGATCCTGAAGTTGCGGCGCACCTTGCTGGCGTCGAAGCCGGCCATCTGATGGACGTACAAACCGAGCGCCGTGGCCTGAAACGTCAGGTGCGCTACGGCCTGTCCCACGTCGTACCAGGCATGGTTGTTCGGTTGTCCGTTCCGAGCAAACGTCAGACGCGCAAAGCTCAGGGCGAGGACCGGCGCGTGTCGAGCCCACAACTGGTTGAACTCGACGAGCGTGTCGAGTGCCCGCGCAAAATCGTCGTGTTGCCGCTGGCTCGTAACCAGGAACGCCCAGGGCTGTTCGTTGTAGCACGAGGGAGCCCAGCGGGCGGCCTCGAACAACGCGGCGAGCTGCTCCGGCTCGACCGGGTGTGCTTCGAAGGCGCGCGGGCTCCAACGCCTGCGCAACAAATCGTGAATGTGAGTAGCTTCGGCGTGCGACACAATAGGTTTCCCGTTCTTATTCCACTCCGCGCAGCCAAGGAGCCTAGGGCGCCCAACGGAAGCCCGGAATGCGTGAGAGCGCCGTTCTGCAAAGTGGCTCATTGGCCGCGCTGACAGTAATAACTTGGTTCGCGTGGGGCCTCGTCGGTATCGAGTACACGATCGAGCACGCGTTGCACGAGACTGCCGAAATGCGCGTCGTCGCGTCGGCGCGGGCGCGGCAAGGGGACCTCGACGGCGAGCACGATCCGGCCGGCTTCGAGCACGAGCACACGATCGGCCAGGGCGACCGCTTCTTCGACATCGTGCGTCACGAGCACCGCGGTCATGCCGCGACGCTGCCAGAGCCCTTCGATCAGTTGCTGCATTTCGAGTCGCGTCAGGGCATCGACGCTGCCGAGCGGTTCGTCGAGCAGCAGGAGTCGCGGTCGGCTAACGAGCGCTCGGGCCAGCGCCACGCGTTGTCGCTGGCCGCCGGAGAGCGTCGCCGGCCAGTCGCCTTCGCGCCCCGCCAGCCCGACTAGCGAAAGCACGTGCTCGGCCTGCTGGCGCCATTCCGGTTGCCGCTCGATGCCGACGTTCTCGAGTACCGTCATCCAGGGGAGCAGACGCGCGTCTTGAAACATCATTCTCGCGGCACGGTTCAAGCCGACGAGGGGCGTGCCGTCGATCTCGATCGCTCCGCCCGTAGGCGCTTCGAGCCCGGCGAGCAAGCGGAGCAGCGTGCTCTTGCCCGATCCGCTACGGCCGACGATGGCGACGAACTCGCCAGGTGCCACCTGCAGGTCCAGTACAGGCAGCACCTGGCGGTCGCCGAAGGATTTGCTCAACCGCTGCAAACGCAGCGTGCTGGCTTGGGCATGGGGAGACACGATCGGGTGTTTGGTCGCGACGACACTCATGCGGCTTGTTCTCGCGCTGAGAGAGTCGTCGCTTGCGGGCGAGCATAATTCGGATGCCATGCCAGCCAACGCCGTTCCAGGTGTCGTGCGGCGCTATCCGCCAGTTTGCCCAAGAGGGCGTAGAGCACGATGCTCAGCACGACCACATCGGTCCGCAGAAACTCGCGCGCGTTCATCGCCATGTAGCCGATGCCCTCGCTGGCAGAGATGGTCTCGGCCACGATCAAGGTCAGCCACATGATGCCCAGGGCGTACCGCACGCCAACCAGGATCGAAGGGAGCGCACCGGGCAAGATGATTTGCCGGAAGAGGGACCACCACCCCAGGCCGTAGAGGCGTCCCATCTCGATCAAGCCAGGATCGACCGATCGAATGCCGTGGAACGTGTTCAAATAAATCGGAAACAGCACGCCCACCGAGACCAGAAAGAGCTTGGCCTGCTCTCCGATGCCGAACCACAGGATAACCAGCGGCACGAGCGCCAGATGCGGAATGGTGCGCACCATTTGCAACGAGCTGTCGAGGAATCGCTCGCTCCAGACGAACATGCCGTTGGCGATGCCGAGGGCGAAACCGACGCTTCCACCGATCAGGAAACCGAGGCCGGCGCGGCGAAAGCTGACCGCGATGTTGCGCCACAGTTCGCCGTTCACGGCCAGACGCCAAGCAGCCTTGGCCACGTCGAGCGGCGCCGGCAAGATGCGCGTGGAGAGCCATCCGGCCGAGGCCGCTGCCTGCCACACCAGCAGCAAGACGAGCGGCACGACCCAGGGAGTCAGGGCCGTCCAGGGACGCCGAACTGGAGCCACGCGCGCCATGGAACTCAACTCGCCGCCTGGGGGACTTTCGGAAAGGCTCGATGGCCGACGATTTCTCCCACCGCCGTATCTCGAGAAGCGTGCGCGACGGCCGGACGCTGATCGAGACGCAGCTTCGGAAAGAGCAACTCCGCCACGCGATACGCCTCTTCGAGGTGTGGGTAGCCAGACAGGATGAACGTGTCGATCCCGAGCGAGGCATACTCTTGCATCCGCTCGGCGATCGAGTCGGGATCGCCGACGAGCGCCGTGCCGGCCCCGCCACGCACGAGCCCCACGCCGGCCCAGAGATTCGGCGCAATGGTGAGCGAGTCGCGACGTCCGCCGTGGAGTTCCCTCATGCGACGCTGCCCCACCGAGTCGTGCTGTCCCAGCGTCTGCTGCGCCCGCGCGATCGTCTCGTCGTCGAGCTGGCTGATCAACCGGTCGGCCGCGGCCCAGGCTTCGTCGTTCGTTTCCCGGACAATGACGTGCAGGCGAATACCGAAGCGCAGCGTGCGGTTCTCTTCTTCCGCCAGCTCGCGCACGCGGGCGATCTTCTCCGCCACCAGTTCGAGCGGTTCGCCCCACGTGAGATACACATCCACGTGCCGGGCGGCCACGCGCAGGGCCGGCTCCGATGACCCGCCGAAGTAAAGCGGCGGATAGGGGCGTTGCACGGGACCGAACAGCAGGTGGCCATCGCGAATGTCGAGGTAGGCGCCCTTGAAGTTCGTCGTCTCGCCAGAGGACAACTGGCGCCAGGCAGAGAGAAACTCGTCGGTGAGCGCGTATCGTTCATCGTGCGACAGGTGCAAGCCATCGCCCGCCGCTTCGGCGGGGTCGCCGCCGGTCACAATGTTCACGGCCAGCCTGCCTGCGGACAGGCGATCGAACGTCGCGGCCATGCGGGCCGCGACGCCGGGGGACATCAGGCCGGGACGAATCGCGACCAGGAATTTCATGCGCTTCGTCAACGGAAGCAGCGAAGAGGCCACGACCCAGGCATCCTCGCAGGAACGCCCCGTGGGAAGCAGGGCGCCCTGAAAGCCGAGATGGTCGATCGCCTGCGCGATCTGCGCCAGGTACGCGTGATCGGTACGGCGACCACCGACGGCCGATCCGAGATAGGATCCGTCGCCGTGCGTGGGGATGAACCAGAATACTTCCACGAGTGCTCTCCCGGTCGTCAGGGTTGCAGGGACACGACACGGTCGATGGCCTCGCGCACGTCGATCTGGCGAGGGATCAACTGCGCGCGCAGGTAGCTGTCTGCCACACGCTGCTGCTCGGCAACGATCTCGTCGGAAAGAGGCTGCACGGAATGTCGCCCCCGCCGCGTCTCCGCACGTTCGAGAGTTTCCACGTCGATTCCCAACACGGGCGCGAGCAATTCGGCGATTTCATGCGGGCGCTCATTCGCCCAGCGGCCGACTCGGTCGATCTCCCCGATCATGACCGTCACCAAGTCGGGATGCCGCTGGACGAATTCGCGCGACGCAAAATAAAACTCCCGCCCCGAGACGAGCCCCTTGCCATCGGCAAGCACGCGGGCGTTGCCGGTTCGTTCGGCATCGGCGAAGAAGGGATCCCAGATCGCCCAAGCGTCTACCCCGCCCCCGGTGAACGCGGCGCGTGCGTCGGAGGGAGTCAGGTGGACTGGTTGAATATCGGTGATTTCGAGCCCGACCGAGGCCAGCGCCCGCAGCACCAGATAGTTGGCGCTCGAGCCCTTCATGAAAGCGACCCGTTTGCCGCGCAAGTCGGCGAGTTGCTGAATCGGCGAGTCCGATGGGACGAGGATCGCCGAGCCCTCGGCGCTGGGGGCGCTCGCGGCGACATACACGAAGGGAACCTGCGCCGCCTGCGCGAAGACAGGCGGAGAGTCGCCGGCGTGACCGAAATCGATGCTGCCGACGTTCAGGGCTTCGAGCAGTTGCGGACCGGCGGGAAACTCCGTCCATGTGACGGTGATGCCCTGGGCCTTGAGTTGTGCGTCAAGGTCGCCCCGCTGTTTGGCCAGCGCGAGCGTGCCCGCCTTTTGATAGCCGATGCGCACGGTGGGTGCCCCGGCACGCTCTTCTTGAGAAGCGCAGCCAAGAAGGCCTGCGGCCAGCACGCCGCACGTCAGGGCAAGCATCGCGCGAATCGACACAGGCACACTCGAATCGAAGAACACTTGCCTGCGCGATCTTCGAAAGAGGACTCGCGGCCAGCAAGTGCGGACATCGGGGGAGATTCGACGTCGTGGTCACTTCGCAAATCATGTGCCGCGGCCGAGCGATGAGACGCTCTGTGAAAGGCGAGACCCTATTCCTCGCGTTCCAGACGATACCGCGCGCGGATCCAATTCTTTGTCGGGCCGACCTTAACCCGACGAAGCCGTGTCATGTGCCAGATCTGGCTTGGGGCACGGCACACCGTGACGGTTGCTGGTTTTTTCAGCCAGGCAAGTGGGGGAGACCACCTCCGCCAGTACGTTCGTCGCGGTAGACCGTGAAAGCGCCAGCGACCGTTATGCCCCCGCCACGATTGTTGAGACCGCGATTCGGACGATCGTACGGAGATCAACCGACGGCTCAGTTGATTTCACGGAGCTTGAGATTCCGCCAGCGGACTTCGTAGGGACCAGTCCCTACGCCGATTCCATGAACCTGTAGACCGATAAAGCCCTTCGGATGCGACTCGAACTTCTCGTCGTGCTTGAGGTCGGAAACCAGGCCGCCGTTGATCCAGACCTTGATCTCGGGACCTTGGGCCAGCACGCGGTAGGAATTCCAATCGTTGTTCTTGAAGTGCTTGTGTCGGACGAGCTTGTCTTCGGGAGTCATCCAACCGCCAGCCGCTTCACCGTACACATAGCCGGCCAGCGCGCCTTCGTCGTTCGCCGATTCGATCTCGACCTGCGGCCCGTTCACGCGTCCTTGCGGATCGCCGTCGGCCGTGGTCGAGCGAATCTGCACGCCCGAGTTCAACGCGGGATCGACCTTCACGTCGAAGGTCAGCTCGAAATCGCCGTAGAGCTTGTCGGTGCAGAGGAACGAGTTCGGGCTCCCTTCCGTCGTTTTGCCGACGATCTCATCTCCTTCGACGCGGTAGGTCGCCGTGCCGTTGCGCTGCGTCCAGCCCTGCAGATCCTTGCCGTTGAAGAGGTTCATCCAGCCGTTCCCCTTGTCGGCGGCAAAGGCGAGCGAGGTCACCAGGGTCAACGCCAGAGTCAGGTAGGAGGCGAACGTCGTGCGGCGCATGGAAGCATCCTCGCGGTGCGGGTGGTCTTTGGCTGGTTGCTTGGCAGACGCGGATTCTAGCACATCGCCGGCCGGCGAGCCTGTCGCCCGGTGGTGAGGGTCAAGCATTTGGACCTATGCGTGAACGGCATGCTCGGGGGCGTTGGTCTCGGACCATTCGTTCCGCGTGGTCGCAGGCCGGGACGAAGTACGGATCGGGTCCCCGCCAGAGATGCCCACGGGCCGAAAAGGGGGGCTTTCGGGTGAAACGCAACGCCCCCTGGCGTGTTGTATAGGGTAGAACGCGAGCCTTATTACCGGCCTGCGCGCAAGGCAATCGGAGAGCTCGCGTTGCAGATGGCCCCTCACGTAGTCGAGGTCATCGACATTGGAAACTTGGATCACGCTCGCCTTGCCGGGGGCGGTCGCCTATGCCACCTCGCTCTTAGGCGATCGCAATCGCGGTGAGGACATCGTGCAAGACTGCATTTGCCGTCTGCTGGGGCACGCTGCGCGCTACGATCTGCCACGCGATGGCCGCAAGCTGTTGTTCCGCGCCATTACGAATGCCTGCATCAACGAACGCACACGCGGAGAACGAACTTTGAGCCTCGATGAACAGGGACGCCCGCCCGAAGGGGGCACCTGGGAGTTGGAAGATATCACCGCTCCAACCCCCTCGACGCTCGTCCTTGCCGAAGAACTGCGGGTCACGATCGCCGAGGGGCTGCAAACGCTGCCGATCCGCCAACGCTCGGCGCTCGAGCTGTCGAGCTTCGGTTACCGCGCTGAAGAGATCGCCGAAATGTTGCAGGTGCAGAGCGACCACGTGCGACTGTTGCTCTTTCGGGCCCGCAAGGCGATGGCTGCGTTTCTCAACGCCCGCTTCTGCGAAGGGGTCGATCGATGAACCACCCGCAACCTTTCACCGAAGATCAGATCGAACCGCTCGTGCGTGCCGCGCTCGAGGCCGACGGACGCGGAGTCGACCTCGCGCGGATGCTAGCCACGATCGAGGCCCGCCTGGCAGACGGTCCCCAGGTGTCCCCGGCGCACGCGCCACGTCCGGCCGGGCTCAGCCTGCCCCTTTCACGTGCCTGGGCGGTGCGTGGGGGCGTCGCCCTAGCGGCGTGCCTGCTGATGGCTGCTGGATTGGCCACCTACTTTGCCGTCTCGCCGGTGCCGGCGAGCGCTTATTCGATTGTCGAATCGGCGCACACGGCGCTGGCCCCTTCCGCCGATCGTTGTTATCGCGTCGACTTGGAAAAGCTCCCCAGCGCGTGGAGCTTTCTCACTGACGGGGATCAGACACTGGTCTGGACGCGCGGCGATCGCTTTCGGGTCACCTCGTCGCAGCACGGCCATGAACTCGTCTGGGGACAGGACGAGCAGGAACGGACCTGGGTGGTCTTCGACAAGAAGTTCGGGCTGGTCTATGAGAAGCATGAGGTTCCCAAGCCACTTGCCGCGACGTTTGCCTATTTGAGCCTCGATGTACGTCTGCTGACGGGACAGATTCTCGAAGATTTCGATCTGGAACTGGACCAGGGATTCGATCGCCGCCAGCGCGAGTTGGTGACCGTCCACGCCAAGATCAAAAAGGCCCGCACCGGCTATACGTTCCATTCGGCCGAGCTCGATATCGATCCGACCTCGAAGAAGATTCTCCACATGGTGTTGTCGCAGTTCCACGGCAGCGCCGAACGGGGGCGTTTCGAGTTCTCGCTCGTGGCCGAAGATCCTCAATCGGCAGAGAGCTACGAGCTCGAAGCCTATCTTGATGAAGACGCCCAGGTCCTGGGACGTCAGCGCGCCCGCGAGCGCAATCGCAAGCTGATGGAGCTCGTGCGGATCCTCAAGGCAAGTGAGCGGTAGGTCCCCGCCTCTTGGACGCGAGCTGTCGGCGCCGCTCGGCCTTTCACCCAGGCCACGGCGCTCGACAGCTTCGCGCCCCAGGAAACCAGTCTCAGTTCGCGCGAATAGCGCCATTTCCTATCGCTCAAAACCGCCCTGTCTTTGCTTTCCGAGCGAGGGTTCGTTCTTTACGTCGTGGCGCCGATCGCTCCCCTGCTCTGCTAGAATTACACCCCAGCACCACGGACAGGTGCGGGAAGCTGGAGCCACCGTGGAGCCACAGCCGGAAACGCCTTTCAGTAATCGCGGAACGGTCATAGCGCGAGCACTTCCTCTGTTGCGGCAATGGGAAGCCATCGATCCTTCGATGTGCCGTTCGTCTACCAGGAGCTTTGTTATGTCATATGCCGATCTGATTCTGCCCGAGTTTGAACAAGAGATGGCCAGCACGCGCAAGGTGCTCGAGCGCATTCCCGACGACAAGTTCGAATGGCGCTGCCACGCGAAGTCGAACACGCTCGGCTGGAACGCCAATCACTTAGCAGAGATCCCTGGTTGGGTAGCGGGTACGTTGACGGGCGAGAGTTGGGATGTTGCTCCCGTGGGGGGCGAGCCTTACAAGTCGCCCAATTTGAAAACGACGCGCGACGTGCTGGCCATGTTCGACCAGAATGTGACCGAGGCCAAGGCGGCGATCCAGGCGGCGAAAGACGAAGACATCCACAAGATGTGGTCGCTGTTGCAAGCAGGGCAGCCGTTGTTCACGATGCCGCGCTCGGCGGTGATCCGCTCCTTCGTCATCAACCACACGATTCACCACCGCGCGCATGTCTGCGTCTACCTGCGGTTGAACGACATTCCAGTGCCGGGACTGTATGGGCCCTCGGCCGACGATCAGGGATAAAAAGCCTAGAGGGACCTAGTTGACATGCTGGCGTCGCCACTTTATTTTACCGACTGGTTAATTACCTGCATGGTGTAGTTCGATGCTCGCCGATCCGCTCAGCACGACCTTTTCGGCCCTGGCCGATCCCACGCGCCGCGCCATTTTGACGCGGCTCTCCGCGGGAGAGGCCTCGGTCACCGAACTGGCCGCACCGTTCGAGATGTCGCTCCCCGCGGTGTCGAAGCACCTCAAGGTGCTCGAGCGGGCGGGGCTCATCGAACGGGGCCGCGCGGCGCAATGGCGTCCCTGCCGGCTCAAGGCGCAGCCCCTGGCCGAGGTGGCCGCCTGGGTCGAGCAGTATCGACGCTTCTGGGATGAGCGACTCGATCGGCTCGATGAGTATCTGCGAGAATTGCAAGTGAAGCCGAAGAAAAAGCGTGACGCACGCCAGGGGGGAATGAAATGAGTGACCTCGCAACTTCCACGATCGCCCAGGCGGCACCGCAGGTGCATATCGTGCGAGACTTCGATGCACCGCGCGAGTTGGTATTTCTCGCCTGGTCGAGCGCGGCCCATCTCGAGCGGTGGTTCGCGCCCGAGGGGTGCAGGATTACGGTCCACGAATACGATTTTCGTCCCGGCGGCCGCATATGGACCTGCATTCACACCCCCGACGGGCACGAGTGCTGGTGCGTCGGCGCGTTCCGCGAAGTCGCCACGCCGGAGCGGATTGTCTTCACCATGATCGCGGCCGACGCGCAGGGCAAGCCGGTGGAACCGGCCGACGTGGGGATGGATCCTGCCTGGCCGCGCGAAACGACGGTCACGGTGACCCTGGATGAAGTAAACGGGCAGACGCGACTCACGCTCGATCAGACCGTGTCCGAAGCGCTCGCCCGGCAGACGGGGGCCTATCCAAGCTGGCTGTCGATGTTCGATCGTCTTGCTACATTGCTCTCCGAGCGTTGAAGCGTCTGGAGCCCGAGTGTCTCTTGCAACAAGGAAGTCATGATGAGCAGTGCCAACTCTGCAACTGCCGATCGAGTGTCGGTCGACGTCTCGCTTTTAATCTTGCGCGTGGTCGTGGGGGTCATCTTCGCAGCGCACGGTGCGCAGAAGCTGTTCGGGGCCTTCGGCGGTGCAGGGTTGGCCGATACGGTCGAGAAGATGGGGCCGCTGGGTTATCCCGTCACGATCGGCGAGTTCTTTGGCGGCGTCGGTCTGATCGTCGGCTTTCTCACGCGCTTTTCGGCGGCATCCAATATCGTGATCATGCTGGGGGCGATCGGCATGGTCCACGGCAAGAATGGGTTCTTCATGTCCAACGGAGGTTTTGAATACAACTTGGCGCTGATTGGTTTGCTGACGCCGATCATGCTCGCCGGGCCGGGCAAATTCTCCATCGGGCAGTATTTGCCTTTGCCCAAGAATTCGCAGGGACACCCGATTACGGTCCTCGAATAGCGCACTCGTCTTTCATCCATACGATTCGCACGCTTTTCACTCAGCTCTGGAGTTCTCCGCATGGCTCGCTACGTTGACGGTTTTGTCATCCCGATCCCCAAGAAAAGTATCGAGGCCTATCGCAAGATTTCGGCGAAGGCGGGCAAGATCTGGATGGAATACGGCGCCCTGCAGTACGTGGAATGCGTCGGCGAGCATTTCGATATTCCGGGCATGAGCATCACGTTTCCTAAGCTGGCGAAGACCAAGCCTAACGAAACAGTCGTCTTTTCCTGGATCGTCTACAAGTCGCGGGCCCATCGCGATCGGGTCAATGCCAAGGTGATGGCCGATCCACGACTCGCCAATATGGCTCCCTCAACGATGCCCTTCGACATCAAACGCATGGCCTACGGCGGCTTCGAGACGATCGTCGACATGACGGCCAAGAAGTAGCAGCGGGCAATACCGCAGTAGCAAACAGCAGTAAGGAGATCTGGCATGAGCGGCGTTCGCGTACTGGTCGGCACGCGGAAGGGGGCATTCATCCTTACTTCGGACAACAAGCGCGAGAAGTGGGAGGTCAGCGGCCCCCACTTTGCCGGATGGGAGATCTATCACCTCAAGGGCTCGCCGGTCGATCCAGATCGTCTCTACGCCTCGCAGTCCTGGTAAAAAACGGGGACCGCGCGTCAACCTTACGCAATCGTTAGCCGAGGGGCGACCTTACGCATTTGTTAGCCGAAAGCCTCTTCGACGAAGGACTCTTCGGACCGTATTATTTCTAGGACGATGCCGCGCTCGCGTGGAACGCTCCCCGCCGCGTCCTCCCCTCAGAATTGCATCCCGCCCCTCTGGCTCGCCGCACTGCGATAGAGACGTTGATCCAACGTCCATTCCGAAAGGACTGGTGCCACATGCGAATCGTTACCAGCTTGGCGTCTTGCTGCCTCGTGCTGACGGTCGGAACCGCCGCCGCGCAGGCGCCCGCCAAGCCCGCTGCCAAACCGGCACCTCAACCGGCGGCAACGCAAGCAGACACCATCCGCTGCGACAAGCAGATCGCCTATTGTCTGTTGCTCGATCATTGGAAAGAAATCGAAGTGGCTCGCGCGCTCGCTTCCCAGTTGCAGAGTGCCGAGGTGAAGCAGTTCGCCGGGCAACTGGTCGACGATCATTCCGAGGCGCTCGATACCTTGCGAGCCATCGCCGGCGAGGCAAGACGGAACCCCACCGCGGCGCCGACCACCACCCCCGCGCCAGGCACCCCGTCCGCGAAGACGCCCACGCAGCCGCAACCGGTCGTGCAACACAATCTCCCCTTCCTGCAGTTGAAACAGCACTTGACCGATCAGTACGTGCAATCGATCACGCAGGAGCTGGCCGCAAAGAACCCGGCCGACATCGATCACAGCTTCATGGAATACCAGGTATTCGGCCACACGGCCCTGGTCGACGAGTTGATCGTGATGAAGAGCTATGCCTCGCCGGCCTTGCAGCCCGTGCTCGATCGGGCGGTGCAAACGTCCAGGCAACACCTCGACCGAGCCAAAAAGATTCTGCACTCGATCGGGAATCGCGAAACGACGACCGCGGCCACCGGGGGCGGCAACGGTTAACGCCACGCCGGTATCAACGAGCCGGTCGAAGTGTCCCGCCCTGCTCGTCTCTCTCCGCGATCCTGACGACCTCTTCCTCGGCCTCATCGCGCCGGGCTCTTGCGCCATCTACGGACGCATCTCTGCCGAACGCATCGATCGGCATTACCACCGTTGCTGCATGTGCTCGGCGAAGCCCAGCAGATCTTTGACTTCGAGCGTGGTGCCGTCATCGAGTACGAGCGTGCCCGAATAGGAACCGTGAATCTTGAACAGTTCGGCCCGGGCAAAGCCGAGATCTTGCTTCGAGTGCTGCTGGTATATCGGGCGGAACGTTAGCGTCAGCCGGTCGTCGTTGCTGGTGAACTGCCAGGGTTGCATCCGGTCGGCGGAATCGAACTGCGCGTCGACGACATCGAGCTTGTGAAGCTTGCCGTCGACGAGAATCGCATTGCACGTTCCGTGCGCGTCGTCGCCGTAGCCGTGTCCCAGGTTGATCGCGACTTGATGATCGCCAGCCTTGCCTGCGGCCTGCCCCCAGAACCATTGAGACTCGCGCGGCCAGATGCCACGGCCCCAATCGAAGATGGCCCAGGCGTTCCCCTCGGGTAACGTATAGGTGCGCCCTTCGAGCGTCACCGTGCCCGTGGCCGGCAGGCCGAAGATCTTGTTCTCGTAGAAGAAGTGCCCTTCCTCGGCGAAGGGGCGCGTAATCGCCACGCTCTCGTGCGCGGGATCGTCTTGCAACTCGATCGTACCTTCCATCGTTGCCGCCAGCAGCGACTTTGCGAATTGGAAGCTGATCTCGCGTCGTTTGTCGGCGTACGCGAGTGAGACAAAGTCCTGGCCGCGTGCCAGACGCGTGCTGCCATAAGGATCGGGCGGCAACGCGGATTTCTCGAGGGGAGTCGGTGAGAGGAACATCGCGTTCTTGATCGACTGCGAGGCATAATCGATCAGCTCGGCACTGCACGCCACCAGCGGGCCGAGTTGCACGATGGTCACCCCGACACTGAACTCGGGGGACATGATCGTGAAGTGTTCCCACTCTTTGATTCGCGCATGGCGCGCGGCGGGGATGGCCGAGCGATTGTACTCGAAGAGACCTCGTCGAGCCCAGCCCCAGGCCGTCAGAGATCCGTTCTCGTCGAGCAGCGGCGTGGCGGTAGTGAACTCGCGCTGGTCCGTCTTCCGCGCAGGTTCGTATGCCCAGGCGTGCAAAGGCAGGCAGATCGCCAGGATTCCCAGGATGGAGCGTGCGTACATGCGTGCGTTTCGCGACTGAGGGTGTGGAAAGCATCGAACGTTCGGCCACATTATGCGTTGCGTGGGAGTCACGAGCAAATCGCCGGTAACGCAAGAGATTTCCCGCTTTGCCGTGTCCCAGGCGCTGGATGCTATGCTGCCGGGGAAGCCGCGTTACAATCCTGCGAGCAGGATATGCTGCGCTCGCGTTTTTGAAAGAGGGGCCACGATGCAACACGATTCCGCCCAGCTGCTCGATAAACTGCGCGCGTTCTCCTTTGACGAGCCAAACGCCCCTCGCCCCTTTTCGCAACGACTGGCCGAGGAGCAGGGATGGTCGCCAGCGTTCACGCGTCGAGCGATCGAGGAATATCGCCGCTTCGTCGTGCTCGTCATGACGGCTGGGCGGACGGTATGTCCTTCGGACGAAGTCGACGAGGTCTGGCACCTGCACCTGCTCTATACAAGAAACTACTGGCACGACTTCTGCCAAAACACGCTCGGGCAGCCGTTGCACCACGAACCATCGCGAGGAGGAACACAGGAACTCGCCAGGCATCGTCAGATGTATCGAGATACCCTTGCCGCCTACCGCCAGGTTTTTGGTGAAGAGCCTCCTGTCGATCTGTGGCCTCCGCTCGAACAGCGATTTGCCGAGAAGCCGACTCGTTCCGGACAAGCTTGGCCCCGTCGCGCGATCGCACGGCGAAGCGAGAGCATGCGACGTTGGCCTTGGGTCGTGAGTGCTGGCGTCACCCTTCCCTTGTTGGTTGCACTCGACGCTCCGCTATCGGTCGGAGCCATCAACCCGCTCGAGATGCGTGGTGTCGAGTTCCTCGTACTGTACGTTCTGCTCTTTATGGTGGCGTTCGTGGGGTCGATCTGGTTGCGGCGTTATTTGCGTGGGGGACACGCCGCCACGACGCTGAGTACGCACGACCTCGATCCTTACGAAATGGCATACCTGGCCGGTGGAATGCGCCGCACAATCAATACCGCGCTCGCCGAGCTGGTGCATCGGGGCCATCTGGAAAGCGATGGCAAGACACCACCGACGTTCGCCCAACGCACCAGGCCTGGAGCTGATTCGCACGCGATCGAGCAAAAGGTCTATCACTCCTTCGACGGTCAGCAGCAGGGCGGCACCGTGCAAACGGCACAACGTGACGGAGATGCCTACTGCGAGACCATCTTGCAAAAGCTACGCGAGGCTGGATTGGTCGTCTCGTCCGAGGCGAATTGGCTCGCTGTCCTGATTCCTTTATCGATTTTCATGGGCCTGACAGCATTCGGTTATTGGAAGATTTCAGTCGGCATGTCGCGTGAGCGACCGATCGGTTTCCTCGTCACGGCCTGCGTTATTACGCTACTGGTCGGGCTCGTAGGCTTCACGCATTTTTTGCACCGCACGGTGCGTGGCGATCGGCATCTCGAATCGTTGCGGAGCACTTTCGCCAATGTTCGAGACGAATTCAAACAGCAGCACCAGAGTGATTTTGTTCCGACCGGAGCCTCGACGGCTGCTTATCCCTTGGTGCTGGGACTGTTCGGTCTTGATCTGCTCAGATCGACTCCCCATAGCGACTTGGCGCAGTCTTTGGGCGAACGAGCGGCCTCGTCGGGTAGCGGCTGTAGTTCTGGCTGCGGCGGAAGCGGTTGTGGTGGCGGGGGGTGCGGAGGAGGATGCGGGGGCTGTGGTGGTGGCGATTAGACGTGCCGCGATGGCAGCCTTGGCAGGTCCGTAGGTTCCCCTAGGTGCGATTTTCGTTGACTTCCCTACCATGCGTTGTCCTTAATCGACGGGGTGTTGCCCTCCATCCCCCGCGTCACCGATGATGGTGTTGCCCGGATCGAGGCTCGTCTTGTCCAGCAACTGTCGAGAAAGAGATTCATGTTCAAGCGGATCGTACTGATGCTCGTGCTGGCCGGATGGTTGCCGAGCGCGAACGTCCATGCGGCTCACGATTTTCAGATTGGTCGAGCCAAGAGTGATATCACGCTCCCCGTCTGGGGAATCCAGATGTTGGGCTACGTCCATCCCAAGCAAATTGGTACCGGCATTCGCCAGCGGCAGTATGCCCGCACGTTCGTCATCGCTGATGCGCAGGATCAATCGCGCCTGGCGTACGTGACCTGCGAGTTGGCCTTCGTAACGCACACGCTCAAGCTGGCCGTGCTGGAGCGCGTGCGTGAGAAGCTCGGCGACCGGTACGATCACGCCAATCTCATTCTGGCCGGTACGCACACGCATGGCACGCCCGGGGGCTATCACCATCATCTTTCGGCAAGCGCCTTGGGTGGCGACTTCTTTCTCCAGGCCTTCGACGCCCTGGCCGAGGGAATCGCCGAATCGATCCTCGCGGCCGACGCCGACTTGCAGCCCGGCTCGATCTACATGGCTCAAGGAGAAGTGCAGGAAGGCAATGCGAATCGCTCGCACATCGCCTACCGCAACAATCCCGAGGAGGAACGCGGCAAGTACAAGAGCCCCGTCGATACGCACATGACGCTCCTCAAGTTCGTCCGCGACGACGGAGCGGTGGGCTTGCTCAACTGGTTTGCCGTGCATCCCACGTCGGTAAACTTTCACTACAAGCTGACCACCAGCGATAACAAGGGATACGCCGCCAGCGTGGTCGAAGAAATGCTCGCGTCGGAGGCGGAAAAATCGGGCCCCTTCATCGCCGCCTTTGCCAACAGCAATTGCGGAGACGCGACGCCGAATCTGAATCTCGATGCCACCGGGCCGGGCAGCACCGACTTGGAGAGTTGCGCCATTCAGGGAGGACGCCAGGCCGAAACGGCGCAGCAACTCTTTGCCTCGGCTGCTGAAAAATTGCAGGGAGCGATCGAGGTTCGCCATGCCTTCGTCAACCTGTCGAACGTGACCGTCGCCGACCAGTTCACCGGCGCTGGCGAGCAGCACACGGCGCCATCGGCCTGGGGCTACGCCTTTGCCGCCGGATCGGACGCCGAAGGGGGAGGACATCCCCTGTTTCACGAAGGCATGACCAAGACCGATCCCGGCATCGAAGCCCTGATTCGACTCGTGATGCCCAGCGTCAAGCCTACGCCCGAGTTCATCGAAAGTCAGAAGCCCAAGGCGGTGCTCATTGCCAGCGGACTGGCTCGCCCGCCGTTGCACGAGCAGGTTTTGCCTTTGGCCGTGGCACGGATCGGTCAGCTCGTGCTCGTCATCGGTCCGGCCGAATACACCACGATGAGTGGGCGGCGCTTTCGCGAGGCGGTGGGCCAGGAGTTGGGCGTCGATCCGAGCCACGTCGTCATTGCCGGCTATGCTAACGACTTTGCCGGCTACGTGACGACCTGGCACGAATACCAACTCCAGCAGTACGAAGGTGGCCACACCCTCTTTGGTCCCTGGTCCGAGGCCGCCTATCGGCAAGAGTTCGTACGCCTGGCTCAGGCCTTGAAGTCCAACGCGACGGTCGAGTCGCGCGACACGCCGACCGACATGCGTACGATTCCCCTACGGCCCACGAGTCTCGATGGTCCCGACGAGCAGCCGCCGGCGGGAGCCAGGTTTGGCGACGTCGCGACCGCGCCGCGCGACTCGTACAAGCCGGGCGAAACCATCACCGCCACCTTCTGGACGGGGTTGCCCGTGAATGGTTACGACCGGCACGACGAGTTCCTCGCCGTCGAGCGCCTGGTGCAAGAACCCGACACCTGGGAAGCGGCCCCGCAGATCGGCGACTGGGAGACCGCCGCCGAATGGAAACGCATCACGCCGGAAGATAAGAGTAAGAAGGCCCGCAAGTCCGATCGCACGGGCATTCTCGATCTGGCGCCACCGCGCTACGCGACGACTCCCGACCCGTTCCAGGTCAGTATCACTTGGGAATCGAAGCCAGACACGCCCCCGGGCACGTACCGTCTCGTCCACTATGGCCGCTATCGCGAGGGGGGCCAGGTCCACCGCTTCACGGCATACACGGCGCCTTTCAAGATCGAACCTTGATCGTGAGGATTGGAGTCGCGACATGCGATTTCTTCTGGCGGTTATCGTGCTGTTGAGTTGCTCTCCGAGGGTGCGTGGCGACGAACCTACCTTGTCGCATTCAGTGAACGCTTCGCCGTCCGTGTCACCACTCGATGCCACGATCGAGCGCGGCCTGGCGTTTCTGGTCCGCGATGCGCTCAAGTGGAAAGAGGAGCATGCCTGCGTATCGTGTCATCACGCCAGCATGGTCGTCTGGTCGCTGCGCGAGGCAAAGCTGCGCGGACATCGAGTTGACGAACCGGTGCTCGCGGAATTGTCGAATTGGGTTGCTGAATCGGGGGATGGCAACGTGGGCACGCCGCGACCGGAAAGCGTGCCCAACGCGCTGTACGAAAAGGCCGCGCTTTTCGCGCTGGCGCTGGCGATAGATCCTGCTCCCGATGTCAAGATGCAGGAGGGAGTGAAGCGCTATCTAGCCACGATCCGAGAAGATCAGAACGAAAACGGTTCGTGGTCCTCCTGGCCCGAGACACGCCCGCCAATCTTTAGCAACTCGGACGAGGGGGCCACCATAATCGCCGCACTTGCGCTACAGCCTGCCGCCGTGGCGGGAGACGAGTCGGCAAAGCACGCCGTCGATCGCGCCGCGTCCTGGCTCGCTTCGATACCCGTTTCTGACGACGCACAGGCGCGTGCCCTGCGGCTGGTGCTGTGGCACAAGCTCGGCCGACCCGCCGAGGAATGTCAGCCGCTGGTCGAGCAAATCAAGCAGCACCAGCAGGCCGACGGGGGCTGGCGTCAAACGCCCGACAGGCCGTGTGACGCCTGGGCCACGGGACAGGCGCTCTATGCCTTGGCGGTCGCCGGCGTGCCACACGACGATACCGCAATCGTGCGCGGGCAGGAGTTCTTGCGCACGACGCAGCGCGAGGATGGTTCCTGGGAGATGGTCTCGCGTCCGACGAAGCCGGACGACACGAGCAAGCCCGGTCCGATTCCCATCACCGGCGCCGGCAGCGCCTGGGGCGTGCTGGGACTGGTGCGCAGCAGCCGTTAAGACAGTCAGCTCGTCCACGGGTTTTTGAGAAATGGGCGATACAGGGCTCGAACCTGTGACCCCCAGCTTGTCGAGCTGGTGCTCTAGCCAACTGAGCTAATCGCCCGGATCGTCTGTAAGACAGCCTTCGCAAATCGCCAGAAGTGGGCAACCTTTGGGTCGACCTGCTCCTGAATGCTCCCCGCGACAACTGCCAGACAGGCAAATCTGACACGCCGATGGGGTTGCGTCAAGGGTATCTTGCGCCGAGGAATGCCGGCCTCGGCGCCGCGAAGCGAATTCTCCGAATAATCCAGAGGGGCCACTTGCCTCGATGGTTCACTCGAATGGCCGGATCGGACCGTTCGTAGCGTCTTTCGCGCGAGTCGAGACGCCTTTCTCTCCCGCGATTACAGTTCGGGCAGGGGGAAGGGGCTGGTGTCGGTTTGGGTTTCACCAGGCTCGTGGTCGTTGAGGATGTCTTCGAGCAGGCTGTAGAGATACCAGTCGAGGTCCGTCGCGCCGCCGGTGAGCGTGTCGATCTCGCCATCGTCGAACAGCGTCGTGCCGGGCTGCAGGTACGTCGTGCCGTTGGCGCCGCCGGCGGTGCCCGTCAGGTGCGCGATGCGATCTTCGTAGCTGTTGTTCGAGGTCCACTCGGTATGAATGGCGAGTAAGGCGGCAGCGTTCAGAGCAAAGGTCGTCGTATCGGCCACGAGCAAGTCCTCGTCGGCCTCTCCCTTGAGTGTATCGAGGCCGAGCCCGCCGAGGAGCACGTCTCGGCCGGCACCGCCCGAGATGCTATCCCGGCCCGAGCCGCCACTGAGGACGTCGTTGCCGGCGCCGCCGAGGAGCGTGTCGTTCGACTCGGCGCCGTCTCCGCCGGTGATGAGATCATCGTCGTTGCCACCATCGATCAGATCGTTGCCATGATGGCCGAAGATCTGATCGTTGCCCTCCTCGCCGAAGAGTCGATCGGCGCGGCCTTCGGCGCCGTCCCCCCCATCGCCCAGAATGGTGTCATCGCCGGCGCCGCCGTAGATGGTGTCTTTGCCCCCTTCGCTGCCGTCACCTTCGAGCAGGTCGTTGCCCGCTCCGCCGAGGATCGAATCGTTTCCTTCGGCGCCGTCACCCTTCGCGCCGACGAAATCGCCGCGCAGGATATCATCGGCAGCGCCGCCGATGAGGGTATCGTTGTGGCGTCCCCCTTCGAGGGTCGCCGAGATCGACGCGAGCGCGCCGGCGTCGAGCACGTCGTGGCCGGCGCCACCTCGGCCGATCACGCGCCCGGTAAGGCCCGAGAACGATTCGACGAAGTTCGTGACGACGCCCCCCACGCGCGTGGTGCGCACCTCGACTTCGTGCGGACCGGTCTGCTGGAACTGCACGGCATCGTCGCCGCCCGAGCCTTCCCAGACGACATCCGCGCCGATCTGCTCCAGGCTCCAGACGTGGATCGCATGGCGGGCATTTTCGCTGGCGCCGCCATCCTTATCGATGGCGCGGACCAGTACGCCGAACGTGCCGGCCGCGGCAAAGGTATGGCTCACCGTCGTGCCGCTCGGGCCGACGACCGTTTCGTCGTACGTGCCATCGCCGTTCCAGTCGATCTGGAAGGTGAAGCCGGCCGCCTGATCGCTGGCCTCGAGATCGAGCGCCGTCAGCGTAAAGAGGGCCGAGGTGACGTCGGCCCGCGCGATCAGGTCGCCGGTGACGCCCGCCACCGGCGGGGCGTTCTCGATCGTAAGCGTGGTCGAGACCTCGGTCACGCCGCCATCGTCGTCGGCCACGCGGAGCAGGATCGTGTAGACCTGCGTCCCTTCGGCAAAGCCGAGCGCCGCCAGTTGCGTCCAACTGAGCGTGGGCGTGCTGCCCGTGGCATCGTCGAAATCGAGATCGCCGTCGAGATCCCAGGCGTAGGTCAGCGGATCGTGGTCGCCGGCCGGATCCGTGGCAAGCGCGGCCAGCGAGAGGCTCTGCCCCACGACGACCGTGTACGGCCCGCCGGCATCGACCGTGGGCGGAGCGTTCAGAATCGTCAGTTCGATCGGCGCGGAGATCGTCACGCCACCATGACCGTCGTCCACGCGGACGCGCACCAGGTGTACGGCGGGGCCTTCTCCCAGGCCGAGCGCGACGAGCGTCGACCAGGCGACCGTGGCGGTGGCTCCCACGGCGTCGTCGAACTCGCCGTCATTGTCTACATCCCATGTATACGACAGCGTTTGATCCTCGGGATCGGTCCAGCCGCTCGTGGCCAGTTCGAGCGGTTGCCCCTCGACGACGGAGAAGGAAGCCTGCGAGCCCGGGGGCAGGGGGGCGAGGTTCGTGCTCACGATGAGCGTGCTCGCTTCGCTCGTGCCGTTGTCCTTATCGGTGGCGGTGAGGCGCGCCGCGAAGGTGTTGGCCGTGGCAAACGTGTGCGAGACGGTCATGCCGCTCGGGCCGGAGACCGTCTGATCGATGGTGCCATCGCCGTCCCAGTCGATGTGGAAGGTGAAGCCGGCCGCCTGGTCGGCGCTCGAGGGATCGGTGGCCAGCAGCGTGAAGAGCAGCGACTCCCCCGGCACGCCCGTCGTTGGCCCGGAAAGCGTGGCGGTCGGCGCGGCGTTGACCACCGTAATACGGAACGTCTGGCGATCGGGCAGCGCCGGCGAGCCGTTGTCCCACACCGTGACGGTGACCGGCATCGCTCCGGCCACTTGATCGTCCCAAAAGCCGATAAGGTTGCCGGTCGTCGGATGAATCGAAACCGCACCAGGCGCCCCCGGCTCGAGACTGTACGTCAACGTCTGCCCCACATCCGCATCGGTGGCCGTGGCCGCGATGAACAACGATGAACCTTCGACAATGGTAATGTCATTCAACAACGGCAATTCGGGTTGTGAATTGGCTGGCGGCCCCTTGATGTAGATGCTACTGGTGACCTTGGTGAAATAGCCCAGCGTGTGCTGCACGGTCATTTCGATGAAGTACGCCGTCCACCCTTGGCCTGGCGTCGGCACGTTCGCACGGACGACACCGTTTTCGAAAGAGAGTGCCGAGGGGACGTACGCCGCGCCAACGACGGGCCAGCGGAAGTCGCGCTTTGTGGTGTTCGTGGCCTGCCAGAGCGTGGCGCCCATGATCTCGGCACTGGTCGTCATCTCGATCGTGCCATCAGGCAAGAGCTGAAATTCATATTCGGGCAGGCCGACGCCATCGACGAAATTGAAATAGACATCGACCAATTCGAGGATCACCGTTTCGGCACTCGAAAGACCATGACCGGAATTGGCCAGGTAGCGAATATTCTTCGGCCCGAGCAGTTCGTCGTAATAGAACTGTGACGAATCGGGCACGAAGAACTCGTCGCCGCTCGCGTTCAGAATGTATTTGGGCAGCGTCAGACGCTCTCGGTACGAGAACGGATCCACCAAGGACAGCAACGCGGTAATCTGCTCTTTTCCAAAGTTATTGACGTCGAGAATCCCCTCTCGCACGTAGTCATTCACGGCGGAAGAGAACGTGCCGTTGTAATAGGCATAGTGGTGTGCAAAATTGGCGTCGAGATTCAATGCATCGAAGACCACGGGCAGCGCGCCGCCGACGCGTGGATCGGTGGCCGCCGCGAGCCAGGTGGTCCAACCCCGTTTCGAGCCGCCGCCGACGATGAACTCCGTGATCTCGCGATTCCCCCCCGTCGGCGACTCGAAGAAATCGGTAACGGCATCCATGGCGCGTAACGCGGCGCGGGTCATGGGCAGATTCACCGGCCAGGTCGGATCGCCTGTCTCCAAATACTTGCGCCACGAGTAGGCAATGATCGAATCTTCGGACCGTGACGCGGTCTCCCCCGCAAACAGCAAGGGCTGGTTGGGGACGCTGAACAAGTCGACAAAGATGCCGCGCGTCAACTTGGACAAAATGCCGGCGTAGTAATCCAACTCCGTGTCGAGCGGCGGCGTGGTGGTTCGGCTGCCCCCGTCGATGAAGAGCAGCACTTCGGTCCGACGCAAGTTGTCGGGCACGTAAATGTTCAACCAGTGTTGCCACAGGGGTTGATTCAACTCGGCAGCCGTGCGCCACGTGCCCGACGTGACCAACAGGCTGTACTTGGTAACGCCGTCTCCACGGATTCGGCTGCGCAAATCCCAGTTGTAGGCGGGATCGATCGCATTGACGAAGTCATCGAGCACGGTGCGTTCGCCGGGCGCGAAGACCGTCATCGCCACATCCATGGAATCGACCGTGCCGGCCAGGTCGCGGACCTCGATCGTGACGAAATAGCGCCCGGGTTCTACATCCACGGTCGACCAGGTAAACGCCCCCGTCGCGGCGTCGATCGTGGCCCCGACCGGTGCGCCGTCGGCCAGACTATAGGTCAGCACGTCGAGGCCGTGGTCTTCATCGAGAGCGGCAGCCGTAAAGGCGATCGTGCCGCCGGCATCGGTTATCTTGTTCGGAATTTGACGCAACACCGGCGCGTCGTTGACGACCGAGTAACCGCGGCCGAAGACCCCCAAAGAAGATCCGCCGCCCGACTCCTGGCCCGGACTTTGCCAGGCGATGAGAAAGTCGCCGTCGGCCTGCATGATCGCGGCCGGCAACGTTTGCGCGCCCGCGGCAAACGTGTTGACGACGAATTCATCTTCCAGGGCGTTGCCACTCGAGTCATATCGGCGTGCAACGATCGCTTCACCGTCGCCATCTTGTCCTGCGCTCTGCCAGGCGACCAGGAATCCGCTCGCTCCCACGGTGACTACGCTGGCGTTCGTCTGATTACCGGCCGAGACCTGGTTGACGACGAATTCACTGCTCGTGGCAGCGCCGCTCGCACTGTAGCGCCTGGCGACGATGCCCGAACCATTGCCGTCGACATTGGCGCTGTGCCAGGCAACGACGAACGATCCATCGGCATTGGCCGCAATCGACGGCGCCGATTGATTTCCGTCCGTGGTCTGATTGACGATGAACTCGTCGGCCAATACCGCCCCCGTGTTGCCATAGCGACGGGCGACGATCGTTTCGCCGCTACCATCCTGTCCGGCGCTGGTCCACGAGACGACAAAACGGCCCGTGCTGTCCATCGCTACAGCCGGCGCGAATTGATTGCCGGTCGTGGTTTGATTCACCAGGACCGCGCCCGCAACTGCGTTCCCATTCGCTTGATAAAGTCGCGTGTAGACCCCCAAGCCGCTGCCATCGCCGACCGAGCTTTGGTAGGCGACGACGAAGCGGCCGTCATCGGCCATGGCGACCGCGGGCGCCTGCTGGTTGCCGGTGGTGGCAGAGTTGACGACGAAATCGCCCGTCAGGGGGAAAGCATCGTAAGCGAATCGGCGCGCGAAGATGCCGTCGCCATTTCCGTCGCCGGTCGAAGATTGCCACGCGACGACAAAGTTGCCGAAGGAGTCCATCGCCACGCTCGGCGCCGTTTGATTGCCACTAGTGGCATTGTTGACCCGGAACTCCGCGCCCACGCGATCGCCGTACGTGCTGTACCGCTGAGCATAGACGCCGTCGCCGCTGCCGTCCTGCAAATTGCTCACCCAGGCCACGACGAACTGCGAGCTGTTCGGGTGATATCCAACAGCGACTGACGACTGATTATTCGCCGCGGTCGGGTTGAGTTGAAACTCGCTCCCCAGCGGAGATGCCGCCAGAAGCGAGCGATCTTCGAGCGGCTCCAGCCGCAGGCCACGCCGTTCAAGTCGATCGAACGTCGAATGCCAAGCGAGCCGGTTCCTACGAGCAGGCCTACGGGCGCGCAATGGCGCGCGAGATCTGGTTGGTGCCACGTCCAATTGCTCCCGGTCGAGACGGTTGAATCAATGTTTCCCGTATCGATCCGGAAGTCACCCTCATCCGGACGCAGGAACGCCCCCCTGAATGCCCGTAATCTAATAAGGACCCGGGAACGGGTCAACGAAACACGTCTTTACTCCCCAGACGCCGGCCGCGTAGAGTGCCTGCTCGACCTCGTGCCGACGGGCGCGCTACGACGCGACGCCCCCTTGGAGAAAGCCTCGTGGCGGCACAAGTTCGCGGCAGATCCCCCAGCTTTCCACCTCCCCGCCGCCACTGCTGCCAGCGCTCAAGTCGCCCCGCATCGCAGCCGATGACTTACCGATAACGTGGCCTCGCGCCGTCATGGCCGCTTCGCATATTTCCACCGCAGTGGTGTGCCGATGTATTGCTCGGAATGTGGCCAGAAGGCCCGTGGAAAGTTCTGCTCTCACTGTGGTCATCGGCTGCAAGTGCCTGCCACCGCCGAAACGCCGTCAACACTGCGCGTGCTCGACGAGACGCCTCTCCGACAGCAAGACGCCGAGCCCGAGTTGCCCGTCGATTGGGAGCAAGAAGTCCGCTACGAGACACTCCTCAACGTGACTCGCGTCCGCGACACTATCAATCGGCATGCCACGATGTCGCGCACGCCCCTCTCGGGCGAGGAATTTCTCAAACTGTGCGACAAGGTCATGCCCATGGGGGTACCGCTCGACAAGGTGGCCGCGCTCGTGCAACCCCTCTATGCGCGCCTTGGCATACAGACGGGCAAGCACCGTGCGGGCCAGGTACAGGCCCCTATCGGTCGCGTGATGTTGCGCATGCTCTGCTCGCTGGCGCGCAACGGACAGACACTACGACTCGTCACGCAGGCCGAAGACGGCTGCTGCTTCGAGGCGGTGCTCCCCTCCGACATGTTCGCGCTCGAGGGGAACTTGATCGTCGGCGTGCGCCGCGCGGCGGGCTCGACCGAGGTCACCGCCGCAACAAAGATTCCAGGCCAACTCTTCGACTGGGGGAAGAGCAACCGTTGCCTCGAAACGCTCTTCGTCGATCTCGAGCGAGACGTAGCCTGACAAAACGTCGATGCCACCTCGGCAGTGCGCAACCGAATGCCGCGATCTCTCGCATGCAACCAGCACAATCGCACACTCGACGGGACGTAAGTCTAATAGGCCCGCCAGGATTCGAACCTGGGACCAAGGGATTATGAGTCCCCTGGAGAATGCGCACAACGGTAATGCCGACAACGAGATACTGCATTCGTCAGCCGCCGAGGCAGCGCTAGACGCAGCGCGCGAATTGGGCACTGTTCACGACGAGTCGACTAACCTTCAATTGGCATCACTGTTCGAGGCATGGCCCAGATTGCCCGATTCAGTGCGGGCTGGCATCTTGGCGATGGTGACTGCCGTCGGTCAGGGCAATCGCTAAAAGCTCGCGCCATCCTATTTCTTCGGCTGGACGCTTCCGAACAGGCTATGTGATACAAGGGTCCTCTGGCGGCACCGGCACCCATGTCGACACTGTCGACGTTGCCACAACCCTCTTTTCCTCGCGTTTTAGAGGGGTTGTGTCAACGTCAACGCTGTCAGCGAACACAAGACGGTATATTGCTCGCCAGCCTGGCCTGCTGGACTAGGTTCTGTCACTGAGGAAGGCGTAAATGGTCGGCCGGCTTAGGCCCACGGCGCGGGCGATGGCGGCGATCTTCTGGCCCTCCTGGTGGAGTCGGCGCGCTGTCGCCGCTTGTTCTCGCGTGGCCCTGGTCTTGAGACTTCGACCGGGCTTCGAGCCGCCCCAGCGTTTGCCGGCGGCTCTGGCGGCAGTTTGCCCTGCCAGCACTCGCTCGGCGCGGACTTCCGTCTCGTACGCCGCGACCGACGCCAAGACGTTGGCCATCAGGCGGCCGGCTGGCGTTCCGAGATCGAGTCCGTCGCGGAGCGAGACGAGATCGACCTTCCAGGCGGCCAAGTCGTCGAACAAAGCGGTCAAGCCGCTCGCCGTTCGCCCCAATCGATCGAGGCGCCAGATAACAATTTTCGACACTTGGCCGCTCGCGGCGTTGGCCAGCAGACGCGTGATATCGGGCCGCTCCATCGAGCGTCCCGTGAAACTGTCCCGATACCAAATGACCGGCTCGTCTTGATGCTCGGCCCAACGCTTCAAATCGGGTTCCTGGCTGCGCTGGTCTTGTTGCTTCGTGCTGACGCGGCTGTAGATTGCAACGTGTTTCATAATGGCCTTTCGGCAGTGAGTGTAAGGGTTCAACTAAACTCGACCCTTGACGGTTTCGAGTCGTCGTAAGTTGTTTGAAATTGCCCGCGAAAGGGGCCAAGTGAGGAGCGGAATGACCCTTTACACTTGGCCCCCATCGAGACTGTCAGTCCGCCATGCCGCCCGCCTCGCCTCGATCTCTTGCAACATGGCGCGGAGATTGTTGCGGTGCTTCTGCGCCAGCTTGACGTAGGCGTCGATCGGCTTGCCGTCGAGCCCTTCGGCTTGGGCGATCATCCTGGCTCGCTCGGCGAATGGCTTGGCCAAGTCTCGGCGAGATAGCTCGATGCGCACGCAACGGCTCAAGAGGGGGCCAGCGTCGTCGTAATCGTCGAAAAGCGATTCCTGTCCGTCGTTCGTCGTCGTGAAGATCCAGACGACGTGCGCCGGCACACGCTCCAGCAGCACGAGTAGCTGGCGAATGGCATCCTTGCGCAGGCCGTGTGCTTCGTTGACGATGACGGCGCGGCCCCCCTTGCCGAGTCCGCGCGTGCGCAGGCTGTCTTCGAGCGTGCGCAGCCGGGCGGCCGTGCAATCGGTGGCGTCTAGCTCTTCGGTACACCAGTCGTCGGCCACGTCGGCGGCAATCAGGTGAGCCAGCGTCGTCTTGCCCGTGCCCGATTGGCCACTGATCCAGTAGGCTCGGCCAGCAAGTCCACGTGCGGCAATGCGTTTGATCGTCGAGACGGCTTTGTCTTGGCCGACTACTTCGGTCCACGTGCGCGGACGGTATTGTTCGTGAAGTTGCATGGAAGTAGCTCCCAATCTGGAGTGAATGATTCGAGAAAGCCGGCTCGCCCGCAGGCGCAGTGCGCCGCTTGCGGGCGGCCGGCAGCGAGGGTTAGGCGGCGGCAGTCTCGACCGTGGTCAGTTGCTCGGCCGTCGAGAGAATCAGCGCGACCGCATCGCACGTGCGTTTCAGCGCCCGCTGGCAGGCGACAAGCGGATCCAGGCCAGCGTCTCGGGCATAGGCCGAGACGTATTCCCAGCAGCCGCCACGATCGGCGGCAGCGTCATGGCCGAGAATCTCCAGCACGATGGCCCCGCCTAATTCGGCTACCGTCTCGCTGCGCCAGTGCTGGCCATGCTCGACAAGCTGGCCGAGACGATCGTCGGCAGCGTGGACCAACTCGTGCGCCCACGTCGAGAGATTCTCGACGCCTAGGGCGATGCCTTGACCGTGGCGATAGCGGCCCAAAGCCGAGCCGGCTCGCCCGCTGTACGTCTCGACGGTCAAACCCCACGAGCGTGCCACGTCGAGCAAGGGGAGCGATTCGATCCACGCCAAGGCGGCAGGATCGGCGGGCGGTAACTCGGCCCCTTCGGTCTGCGACAAGCCGAAGACGATGGCCGACTTGAACCCATAGAGGGCCGTACGCTGCGACGTTTCGCCCGTCTCGCTGTCGGTTGTCTCGAAACGCTTCGTGCAAGGCACAAGGATCGGGAAGCCGTGCTGGCCCTTGCGCACGTGGCGGCCGACGGCTTCCCATTGTCGGAAACCCCGGGCATCGCTGTAGCCGTGCAAGGCGACCAATAGTTGATTCGCCCACGACCAAGCCCGGCATGGCAGGCCGTCACGCCGCTCGATGAAGATCGGGGCCAGTGCCTTCGGTAACTCGCCCGCCTGGAAGGCGTCCAGAATGCGGGTGGCGGCGTCTTGCGCACGGCCGTAGAATCAGCACGTAGACATGGCAACTCTCCTATCTAGGGTTGTCGTGTTTAGGCCCGTGCGAGTGTTCCACCACTCGCACGGGCCGTTTTCATTGACACGCCGAATGCGTGTCCGCGGGAATCTTTGACAGTCGTTCGACATTCGTCAAAACGAATTCTTAAAAAGTCGTCTCGCAAGTCGTGTACCTGTATGGTGAAGAAATATTTTCTCGCGCGCGTCCGTGCGCGTGCGCTGCGAGCGAGCCTCTTACGCACATGTTCGCGCGTTCTTGCTGGATTGTTTGTGCGCCGTTTGAGGGCTGTTTTGCAGGCGTTTGACGCCTGTTGGCGAAACGCTGCGCTCAACGTCGGTCATCGCGCGTGCGCTGTCAATCTCGCGCCGTGTGTTGGCGCGATGCAAACGAATCGAAGAACGCGGCATCCAGCGCGCGCCGACGAAGGGGCGGAGGTAGGGGGTGGGGTCCCCAACGCCGCGCGTGCTCTATCTACCAAGTGCCCGGAGAATTTTTCAACGAAAAATCTCGCGGCAACAGGCACAAGGAGCGCAATTTGAGGTGGCGTGTCTTCCTGCCGGTCCGACAAGTGGGGCGCCAACACGGGCCGCCTTCTCGTGGGGCGCGGAGTAGAATCGCAGCCGCTGAGTTACACCGCAAAGACGCGGAGGACACGAAGATCCACAAGTTTCCGCGTGGTGGCCACGTTTTATGGAGGCAGTTCCATGTCTGCTCGATGGTTCGATCTTCCGCGCGGCTGGAACGACGCGGTGCGCTCCACCGTCTTGCACGTGATGGCGCTGGCGCATTTTTCCATCGTGCAGGCGCGGGGCCGCGCGGCGACGAGTCTTGATCCCCGCGTGCGG
>JAHBXR010000037.1 GCA_019636335.1 Pirellulales bacterium | reverse complement strand
AGTCTGCTCGTGTCTAGCTTGGAGTATGAATGACCGTTTGCGGTGTCAGGATTTCGATGCCATCAGGCAGATAGCGACGAAAGTCAGATTCATTCCTGGTGAGAATCTTCGAGACGCCGCCCGCAAGCATGACGGCGACGAGCCTCGCGTCGTGAACAGAAATACCCTGGACCGAGTGCCGTTCGACGAGGCCTCGCCAAATGCCAAACGACTTTGGCGACTCGAATTCCAGCCGGCTCACCCGACTTATAACATTCACCATGCGTCGGACTTGCTCGATATTCAGCCCGCGCCCATTTCGATCGATCGGACGTGTGCTCACATTCCAGAACTCGGCAATGTTCTGCGAAGTGACGACGAAGCGCTCGCCCGCGTCGTGTAACAGCCTCAGTGCCTGAAGTATAACGGGGCGTTCACTCGCTTGAGGATTAAAGGCCGAAATCAAGACGCAGGTGTCAACAAGAACGGCCATTAGTCGTGGTCAAGATAGATGTCGGACCGCGTGTAGGTTGTATTCGAGGGGGGACCGTCGACCGATGCCTCCTCAAAAAGCCTCACAAGTGTCTCGCCGGAAATCGTGGAAGGATCGGTCCCTGGATCTATCTCGGCCAATCGTTCGAGATAGGCCTCGAGACTTAGTCCTTCCGCGCTTGCCCGTGCGGTCAATGCGGCGGCCACCGAATCTTGAAGTTGAATGTTAACCATATATCAATAGTACCTCATCCCACGATTTAAAGTCTACGTGGCGATTAGGCACTGCAGTTGCTTTACCCTGCTTGCTGGCCGCCGGTGCTGTGAGGGCAGCTACGCCGAAACCGGTGCCCGGCCCGATTCTTTTTCGATCAGGCTCTTCAGCGCCACGCGGTCCGATTGCAGCAGCTTGGCCACCCCCGCGGTGTCGATGTCGGCCACGATGATCTCGCCGACTTCGTTGTTCACCTGCGAGTAGATGCCCAGCCGTTGCATGCGTTCGCACTGGTACTGATTGTCTTCGGTCGGGCTGAGGTAATGCACCGCCACCGACTTGTAGCGGTGGATGAGGAACAGGTGCAAGAGCGCCATGAGCCGCTTCTTCCGCAGCGAGACGTCGAATGTGTTCTGGTCGCGGACCGAGAGGATCGATCGCCCGCGGCGATCCTGGATCGTGCCGAAGACGACGTTCGCCAGCTTTTGACCGCTGCCGTCGAGCACGCGCAGCTCGAGCAGGTCGGAACCTGCCCGGTTCGGCCGCAACTCGACCTTGAGTTGCGGGTGCTTGTAATGGGCACTCCACAGGTTGAGCCACTCTTGCAACAGGCTCGTGGGGACCTCGGTCTGGACCAGGTGCTGGAACTGCGTCGAACCCTTGCCCATGGCCTTGGTGGCCGTGGTGCGCCCCGTGCAAGCGCCGAGCGCCCCGTCGAGCCGCGGGCCGCCGACGAGGGTCTGTGGCGTCGAGTAGGGAGACTCGACCAGGCGGAACTTGCGCTGCAGCCGGGCCAGAGCGAGCATGCCTTCCTGCTTGAGCGCCAGGGCGAATTCCTCGCCGGCGAGGCCGTCGATCTGATGACCGCCGTAGGTGATGAAGTTGAAGACGAAGCCCATCTTGCCCAACTCTTCGGGGAAGGCCCGCATCTGCTCGTCGGTCATGCCGGTGGTGTCCCAGTTGAACGACGGCGAGAGATTGTAGGCCAGCATCTTGTCGGGGAACTTGGCGTGAATCGCGTCGGCGAATTCCTTGGCATCTTTCAAGTCGGCGGTCTTCGTCTCCATCCACAACAGATCGGCGAACGGCGCGGCCGCGAGCGACTTGTGGATCGAGTATTCGATGCCCCCTTGCACCTGGTAGTAGCCCTCGACGGTGCGCGAGCGCTCGCAGTCCCAGATGATGTGGATGCCCATCGAGCGGGCTTTGTTCTTTGCCACGTTGAACGAGGCACGTTCGGCAAAGTGGAGCCACTCTTCGACCGACAGGGGGAACTCTTCCCCTTCGTTGTGGCGGAACTCCATCACGTCGGCGACGGCGCGGGCGTAGGTCTTCATGCCGGCTTCGGCGATCCAGACGTCGGCCATGCGAGTGACCGCCTTGTCGAGAATCGCGTCGACATTCGTCGCCGGATCTTTCTGGAAGCGGGCCGCGCCCTCTTGAACCAACTGCGTGACGCCGGCACGCTCGAGCCAGGTGTCGGCCTCGGCGTACTCTTCGTCGGAGATCGAGTAGAGCATGAAGCCGTTCAACTCGGCGACGCCCGAGTTGTAGAACTTGCGCAGCACGGCGAGATTGGCCACCTTGTAGGTGGGCAGATCGATGTTCGTGGCGCCCAGGATAAAGGGCTGATCGCGTTCGTCGCCGTTGCTTTCGAGCAGCGTGGCCGACTCGGCGTCGGTACGCGCCACGATCATGCCCGGCACCTTCATGATATCGAGCTGGAAGCGTGCCGAATTGAGTCGTTTGATCTGTTCGTCGGAGGTGACGAGGACCTTGCCCCCCTGGTGGCCGCACTTCTTCGAGCCGGGGCGTTGATCTTCGATGTGATAGCCCGGCACGCCCACCTCGACGAAGCGGCGAATCAGATTTCGCACGTGCGCGTCGCCGCCGTGGCCGGTATCGGCATCGGCGATGATGAAGGGGCGATAGTCGACCTCGCGCGTGGCGGCGCGCTTCTCGGCGGTCATCCGCGAACGATTGTAGACTTGGTTGCGATCGGCCGTGAGCAGGGCGCGCACGATGCCGGCCGCCTCGTCGGGAACCTGGCTGAGCGGGTAGCTGGCGAGATCGGGGCCCGGATCTTCGATGATCGAGCCTTTGGCCGAGGTGGCCCACCCCCCAAGGTAGATGCCTTCGATCCCCATCCGTTTCATCGCCACGGCCTGACCGGGGGAGTAAGGGCCGAATGTCGTGATCGACTTGCGCTCGTCGAACAGCTCGCGGAGCCGGGCGTAGAACGCCTCGGCCGCGCCTTGTGCGATCGCATACGAAGCCGGAATGCTGCCGCGCTGCTCGACCACCTGTCGCGCGGAATAGAGCCGCTTGATGCCCTTGAAACGGGGGCTATCGAGGTACTTCTGCGTTTCGACCACCTGCTCCTCGAACGAACTCATGACTGGCACTCCTCAAGTTGCCGGACGTCTTGCCCGGCGGATCGGATGAAGTAAGAAATAAAGGCAACTCGTGGGCAAACCCCAGACGCTCGACGTCTCAGGTGGGAGGAACGTCGAGCCGTCGCGGTTCGCGACTAGGCAAAATCCAGATTCTCGGTGATACGGGTTCCGTCACGGCGGAAGGCCTCGACATAGCTGCGAATGCGGTCCTGGGCCGTCGGCAAGTCTTGGAGATCGAGGTTGATGTTCAACAGATCGATGTACCAGGGCAACTTGATCGATTCGGTGACGTAGGTCTTGACGATCTCGCGGGCAATGGGGAGCGTCGTCTGCTTCGAGTCGTCGTGGACGTCGCGATTGCCCGCCTTCAACAGCTTATCGTACTCTTCGACGAGCAACCGTTCGAACAGACCGGCCGTGAAGAGATCCCCCTGCTTGGTGCCGGTGGCGGCGTCCTCCTCGGTCAGCGCGGCCCCCTTGTGCAGCCACTCCCAGAGGATGCTCAAGCGGATCTCGCCGGTGGCCATATCCTCCATCAAGTAGAGCACGTCGTCGTTGCCGAAATAGTCGGCGGGTTTGAGGGCCGCGGCCTGGAAGCCCTGCAAGAAGGCGTTGCCGTATTGCAGCGCGACGCTGAGCAGATCGCGGGCGCCGCGAATCGTGCGCGGCGCCGGTTCGAGCATGGCCAGCGCGGCGGCGTCCTCGGCGCTGTAGCCCAGCGGCTCGAACTTGCGACCGAGTTGATTCTGCTGGCCGACCTTTTCCCACACGGGGCGGACGATGTGGACCATCTTCCAGTGCGCGACCCATTTGCCGCTGGCCCCTTCGCGCTGTTCGCGTTCGGCGCCCGCCACGGCCTTCTTCATGCCGGCGGCGACCCCCTCGGTGGAACCGACGGGAATGTTCGGCTCCATGCCCCCCTGCCACAGGGCGAAGTTGCCATTCTGGTCGGGCGTATTCACGGCCCGGCGCACGCGGTCTTCGTAGATCCGCATATAGCCGTAGGTCATCGTGATGGCATCGATGTTGGGATTGATGAAACCCTTATCCCAGGCCAGGGCGTCGGCGACGCTGTTGATGTAGTCCCAACGGCCGGTGTTGAAGCCCACGAAGTGCAGGCCCAGCGCGGCGCGAATCTCCATCAACTGGTAGCTCTCTTCCAACTGCTCGACGAGGACGTAGGCCTTGATCGTACCGATAGGCAGATCAAGGTGTTGCTCGAGCGCGGCCAGAATGTCGTTCCACAGGGCGGCCTCTTCCGCCGTCTGGATCTTAGGCAGGTAGAGTACCACGCTGCTACCGGCCGCGCGGAGCGCCCGGTGATTGTTCGTCACGTAAAGGGCGGCATCGACGATTGACGCGCCCAGGCCCGTGCCATCGCTCATGCGCACGTGGCGATCGTCGAGGTGCAGGCCGCGGGCGCGGAAGATCTTCGTGGTGAAGTCGAGCTGCTTCCGCCAATCGGCGATCGTCTCGCGGCCGAAGAACTCGCGTGCCCAGGCGTTCATCTCGCCGGCTACTTTTTCGGCCACGCGCAGGAAGAGAGGATCCTTGTCGATCGCCAGCTTCAAATTGCGCTGGTTGTCGAGCGACATCGTCGAGACCT
Source organism: Pirellulales bacterium (assembly GCA_019636335.1). NCBI lineage: Bacteria > Pseudomonadati > Planctomycetota > Planctomycetia > Pirellulales > Pirellulales bacterium. The sequence continues at coordinate 37,080 of JAHBXR010000037.1, read as the reverse complement.
GTCCGAGCGCGTCTTCGCCATCGAACATCCAGCCGTCGGCGCCGGACAGCAACGCGTAGGCCACGTTGCGGATGCTCTGTTCGGTCTTGGCGCCGGGGCGCGAGGCCGGTCCGGTCCCCTGGATCCACTGGCGCTCGAGGTCGCGCGGAATCTCGCTGCCGACGAAACGACCAGCGCGTGCGTCTCGTACGGTAATGTTCGTGCGGCCGATCTTGGCCTGCGGATCGAGGAAGCCGATCCGCTCTTTCTGTTGCGCGCGATCCTGGCGGCGCTTGATGCGCGCGGCGAGCAACTCGCGTCGCGCGGCATTCAACGGTGCGAGCGCGGCCAGCGCGGCCACGGCCTCGGGCGTGTAGACGTCGGGATAGGCCTCGCGCACGTCGTGGCGATACTCGAGCGCGCTAGCGCCCGCCTGAGATTCCCCCATCGCGTTTCTCTCCTATGCGAAACGGCACGGCGAGCAGGTATCGCCGCGCGGACAGCACGAATGCGGGACTCGGGCCGTCCATTGGTTGCCTGGCTGGCGATCAGAACAGCCCGCGCAGCATCGGCGCAGCAGGTATGCATCGACTGCGTGGGCTTGCCGCGATGGTGGGGGAGTCGGGCAAGACTGACCACTGAAAGGCACAGTCTAACTACTTGCCACGGCGAAGGGGATAAGGCTAGGCCAAGATTTCGTGAACTATTCTGCTCGGCTCGACCCCCGTCAGCCGCTGGTCGAGCCCCTGCGACTTGACGCTGAAACGGGTGTGGTCGATGCCCAACTGGTACAGCAGCGTGGCGTGCAGATCGTGTACCGAGACGCGATTTTCGACCGCATGGTAGCCGAAATCGTCCGTCGCACCGTAACTCATGCCTCCGCGAATGCCGCCGCCAGCCAGCCACATGGTGAAGCCAGCCAGATGATGGTCGCGGCCATCACCTTGCGCCATGGGCGTGCGGCCGAACTCCGAGCCGAAGACGACAATCGTGTCTTCGAGCATGCCCCGCTGCTTCAAATCGGTGAGCAACGCGGCGGTGGCGCGGTCCACTTCGCCGATCGTGCCTGCGATCTGTTTCTTGACCCCGCCGTGATGGTCCCAGTCGCGATGATAGAGCTGGATGAACCGCACGCCGCGCTCGGCTAAACGCCGTGCCAGCAAACAGTTCGAGGCAAACGATCCATCGCCCCCCTGGGTGCCGTACATGTCGAGGACATGCGCCGGCTCACTGCTCAAATCGACGAGCTCGGGCACGCTCGTTTGCATGCGAAAGGCCAGCTCGTACTGGCTGATGCGTGTGGCGATCTCGGGATCGCCCACCTGCTGCTCCTCGATCGCATTGAGCGACTGAATGGCATCGACGACGTCGCGCTGTCGCTGGGCAGTAACACCTGGCGGTCGGCCGACATAAAGCACCGGATCGCCCGTCGCACGGAACTCGACCCCCTGGAACTTGCCCGGCAGAAAGCCGGAGTGCCATTGCCGCGCGGCGATCGGCTGCTTCTGGCCGTACTTGCCGGTCGAGACCATCACGACGAAGCCGGGCAGGCTCTCGCTCTCGGCCCCCAGTCCATAGAGCAGCCACGAACCCATCGCCGGCTTGCCCGAGATCATCGAGCCGGTGTTCATGAAGGTATGAGCGGGATCGTGGTTGATGGCCTCGGTCGATAGCGAGCGGATGATGCACATGTCGTCGGCACAGCGGGGTCCGACCTCGCGCCATAGCTCGCACATCGATTGACCCGACGCGCCGAACTGCTGGAAAGGGTGCTGCGGCGCGAAGCAGAGCAGCTTTTGTCCCTGCAATTGGGCGATCTGCTGCCCGGCGGTGATCGACTCGGGCATGGGCTCGCGATGCAACTCGGCCAGCCTTGGCTTGTGGTCGAACGTTTCGAGGTGGCTCATTCCGCCGGCCATATAGAGCCAGATAATCCGTTTGGCTCGCGGCGGGTAATGCAGCGGCCGCACGACCCCTTGCCAGCGATCGATCGACGGGGCGATCGGCAACGAGCGCTCCGAAGGAGCAAAGGCCTCGGCGCCCGGTACCGGCGAAGCGAGCGAGGCGAAGGCCATCGCACCCAGGCTCACGCCCGAGTTGTAAAGGAACGCGCGGCGGCCGATCGCCTGGGGCAGGCCGGACCTGGTTGTTCGCTGATCTCGTGCCATGACGTCAGTTCCGCGTGACAGTTTCGTGCAGGTTCAGGATAGCTCGGCAGACACTTGTCCAGGCGGCCAGCTCGATACGGTTCAAATCGCCGGGCAGCGGTCGCGCGCCGACATAGAGCAACTCGTCGGCCGACTTGGGTTCGGCGGCGAATTGCGCGTGATGCTTCTCGACGAGCGAGATGAGGATCTCTGCCTCGCGTGGCGTGACGGGTCGAGAGAGTGCCCGCTGAAAGGCCCAGTCGAGCCGCGCTGCCGGAGACGTGTCGCCGCTGCGCAGGACAAGCTCGGCAAAGACCCGCGCCGCCTCGACGTAGCTGGGATCGTTCAACAGCACGAGCGATTGTAGTGGCGTGTTCGATCGCGGCCGATCGGCGGCGCACTCTTCGCGGCTGGGGGCATCGAAGGCCAGCAGGCTCGGGTGCAGGTACTGCCGCTGCCAGTGCGTGTAGAGTCCCCGTCGATAGAGCTCGACTCCGGCGCCATTCTCCCATTCTCGGGTGGGAAAGTTGAGATACGCCCAGTAACCTGGCGGCTGATAAGGCTTGACGCTAGGGCCGCCCACCTGCTCGACGAGCAGGCCACTCACGGCAAGGGCCGTATCGCGGACGAATTCGGCATCGAGACGGTAGCGACCTTGACGTGCCCACCAGTGATTTTCGGGATCGGTCGCGAACAACTCGGGCGATACCTCGGACGATTGGCGATAGGCGTCCGAGACGACGATCCCCTTGATGAGCCGCTTGATATCCCAGCCCGAGTCGATGAATTCGCCGGCCAGATAGTCAAGCAGCTCGGGATGCGTGGGCCAATCGCCCTGCGCCCCCAGATCGTCGACGCGGCGCGACAACCCCGCGCCAAAGAGCAGTTTCCAAATGCGGTTCACAAAAACCCTTGCCACGAGAGGATTCTCGGGCGACGTGAGCCAATGGGCGAGATCGAGACGCGTGAAGCGAGCTTCGCTGGCCGGTGGCTGCGGCAGAAACTCGGGCACGCCGGACGAGACAATTTCGCCGGTTTCATCCATCCAGTTGCCGCGCGCGAGGAGGCGAATCGGTCGCGGCTCGACCGATTCGGTGACCAGGGTCGTGGGGATTTGCTTGTTGAGCGTATCGCGATCCGCTTCGAGTCGCTTCAGGCGATCGCGCTGCGGTTGCAAGAGGGGCGTGACGGCGCGGAAGTGCGCCGCGAGGGTCTTGGCTTGCTTCTCGGTGCGCGTCTCGCGCGGCGTCGCCACGATCGCCGCAATCTCTTCCGGCGGAGAATTAGCGAGCGTCACCGGTTGCGGCGCCGTGGTCACGGAGATGCGGAACCGCCCGATCGTGTGCTGGGAGGTTTCCAGGTTCTGCGCCAGTATCAGCGTGAGGAACGCACCCGATTCGCCGGGCAGTTCTCCTTCGGTCTGGAAGAGGGCCTGGTTGGGCTTGCCCGCTTGCTCGAGAATCGCCCAGCCCCAGGACTTGCCTTTCGCATCGCCATCGATGGCTGCCGCCGCGGTCCATTTGCCGTAGGGGTTCATTTCCGCGGCGATCGTCTGCTCGTGGCTCGCCTCGGCGGCAGAGAACTTTACAGGGACGTCAGACTCGGTATCGGCCGCACGCAGCGTGGCGCCCAGTTCGGTCAGCACGAAGTTTCCGTTGCCGGCGCGCCCCGGTCCCTTCGTGGGGAGCGAGTCGTGGGGCAAGACCTCCATGCGAATGGCCGTCACGCCGGCTGGTACATCGGCGAAACGCACCGTGTAGGTATCGTTGGGCGGATTCGTGCCGCTGGCGAGCACGGAGCCATCCTCCTGCACGGTCAGCGTGACGCCAGCGAGGGACGACAACTCGGCCGGTCGCAGCATCGTCCACAGGACCTGCGTCGCCTCCCAGGCGGCGAGTGCCGCGTCGAGCTCCGGCGTTTGACGCTTGAGTTCGCGCTGGACGCTGGCGATCTGCGAATCAAGTTCGGCCAGTTGACTGGCCTGCTCGGGCGATGGTACCTGGAGCTTGGGTCCCCAGTCTCCTGAGACGTTGGCGCCACCGTAGAAGCCGCGCTCCTTGATGTCGGCGAAGATCGCCTCGAAGCGATAGAAGTCTTTGGCCGTAAAGGGATCGTACTTGTGGTCGTGGCACTCGGCGCAGCCGAGCGTGCTCCCCATCCAGGTAAGGCTCGCGTTGCGCACCCGTTCGGCGGCGTACTTGGCGCGGTATTCCTTGTCCTGCACGCCCCCTTCGGCGCTCATCATGCCCAGGCGGTTGTAGCCCGAGGCGATGCGCTGCGCCATGGTTGGATCGGGCATCAGATCGCCCGCCAACTGCTCGCGCGTGAACTCATCAAAGCGTTTGTTCGCGTTGAAGGCCTCGATGACCCAATCGCGAAAGGGGTAAACGCTCACCGGTTGATCGCCGTGATAGCCCACCGTATCGGCATAACGCACGAGATCGAGCCACCACACCGCCATGCGCTCGCCGAAGCGGGGAGAGGCGAGCAGCCGGTCGACGAAGGCTTCGTAGGCGGCTGGTGAGGAGTCGGCCGCAAACGCCTCCACCTCCTCACGAGTCGGGGGGAGACCGGTCAGATCGAACGCCAATCGCCGCGCCAGCACGTGTGGGGGCGCGGCCGGAGAGAATTGCAGCTTGCGCGCGACGAGATCGCGCAGCAGGAAGGCATCGATCGGGCTAGCTGCGGCCGTGCCATCGATCTCGGGAGGCGCGGGGCGTCGAACCGGGGTGAAGGACCAATGTCCCTCCCACGGCGCGCCTTGTTCGATCCAGCGCCGGATGAGATCGAGTTGTGCGCCGCTGAGCACCTTGGCCGATGCCGCGGGGGGCATGTGCTCGTCGGCATCGGGCGAGGTAAGGCGCCGCCAGAGCTCGCTCTCGTCGGGCTCGCCCGGCGTGATGACGGGGCCCGCGGAGCTTTCGCCCAACAAATCTTCCTGCTGGTCGAGCCGCAGATCGGCCTCGCGTTTGTTCTTGTCCGGCCCGTGGCAGAAGTAGCAGTTGTCCGACAGGATGGGCCGGATGTCGCGATTGAATTCGATCGGCTGTTCGTTGGCACTTGCGGTAGCCGACCATGAATGCAGCGATGACAGGAACAGCAAGACGATGGCGAACGAGCGGCCAGGCATTTTAAGCTCCCGGGCGATGGTCCGCGCAGATCGACACGGACGGACCCCTATTGGCAAGGGCTGTATTGTAACCAGACTTGCGACGAGATGCCCGCCGGGCGGCACGAACCCCGCTTCTTCCTGCTAGATTGTTTGCGGGATGTCAAATTCCGAGCGGGGCGTGCAGCATGCTCCCGACATTGGCAGCACAGCGAGGTGTCTGACATGAATGGTTCTGTGACGCGGGGGATGTCCCTCATCGTGGGCATCCTTTTCCTTTTCAACGCTTCTGCCAGCGGGGACGAACCTCGAGCTCGAAGCGACGATTCGACCGAACGTCCGGCGACCTTCAGCCACACGGTCGAAGTCGAACTGGGCGAGGATCTCGGTCAGAACCTGGGCAGCCTATTCGAAGCGGTCGACGCGGAGGGACGGGTTTATGCCGGGGCGGGATTTCCGGCCGCCTATAACACCCAAGATCGGAGCGACCGCCGCTTGCTGCAGTTCTTCTTGCGCTGCGAAGAACCCGAGCCTGCGAAGCTCGAACTGCTGCCCCGTCCCACGAGCGACGCGGGCACGTATCTGTTTGGCTTTCGTGGGAGACTCTATTCCATCGGTCGCGGGGGCAACGACGGCCGACTGCGGGTGTGGAACCCTGTGACAGCCGCCTGGCAGAGTGATGACGCAACGGTACCGTTCAGTAGCGAGGTGTCCGACGGGGTGCTCACGGTTCACGAGCGCCACGTCACCTTCAAGGACAGAACGATCCTTGCGCTCGACGAGCAAGAGGGCCGCCTTGGCGAGTATTACTATGCCGGTGGCATCCTGCTGCTACGTCGGTTCGCTGCCACGGCCGAGCCGCCGGAGAACGAATTGATCGCGTATCGCTGGCGGCACGATGATGCAGTCCCGATTCGTTCCGAGACAGGCATCCATCTCGAGTTGCGTACTCCGGGCGAGTTCATCTATGCCTTCGGCCAGCATGGTGCGGATCGGGTCGATCTCGTGGCGGTGAGCAACATCGGTGGCGTCTACGTTTTCGATGGAAACGTCTGGAAGACGTTGCGCGAACCGAATGGGCAAAGCTACCAGGTTTATTCCACTATCGACCACGGAGACGATTTGCTGCTGGGGCACTACCCCACGGGCGAACTGCTCGCCTATCGTCGCGACTCGCTCGAATTGCTTGCCGGACAACCGCCCGTCATGGCCGGCGTAAGCCGCCATGCTCGCGAAGCGCAGACCATGGCGATCTACAGCGGCGCGTTGCACGTGGGGGTCTGGCCGTGGGGCGAAGTCTGGCGACTCGAGGATCGTGCCGCTCCGTGGCATTTCGTCGGGCGCATGTTCACGCATCCCGCGCCCACCGATCAGACGACTCATCCTTATGAAGAAGAGACGAAACGTCTCGATTCCGTGCTGAACCGCTGGGGGCAGCGCGTGACGAGCATGGTACCGCTGGGCGATTCGCTCTACATCTCCACTTCGGCGAAGGGTCCCAATCCCTACGAAGAAAAGTTCACCTTTCTGGCCGATGGCAAGTGGAAGGAATATGGGGCGGTGTATCGCTATCGCCGACCAGGGAATCTGGCCGTGCCTTTCCTCTGGAAACAGGGCCCGACAAAGTTCCGCTTCGATTTCGACGGTCGGCGTCTGGCCGTGTATCAGGACGATGAACTTTTGGGAGAAACTCCCTGCGAGGCGAAGCCGGTTGCCTTCGCAGAACCACGGACAATCTGCAACCAACGCGGCGTGTTTGGGCCGGGACGTGGAAAGTTACAAGTCCGGGGCGACGCCAAGGTAGAGGACACACGTGCGACGCAGCCATTTGTGGCTGCGTATCTCGATATGAGCCGTACGTTCGATCGGCAGTCGGCGCCGGCGGAACGCGAGGCCGCCATCGAAAAGACATTGGACGACTTTCGCTCGCCGCTCCATGTCGTGATGCCTTATGCGAACACGAGCTCGTGGAGTGCCAATTATCTCAGCGAGATCGTCGCCCGGCACACCTTTGGCCAGTGGGATCCCTTGCACCTCTTTGTGCAAGGCGCGCACCAGCGGCGGCTTTCGGTGTGGCCGGTCGTCTGTGTCTGCTCATCGGGACATTTCGAACCGCAGGGCATCCTGCTCGACCATCCCGATTGGGCAATTCGCGATCCGGAGGGCAAGCCGCTCGGGTTCATTTCGCCCGCTCATCCCGCAGCACGGCGGTGGATCGTCGCCGCGGTCAGCGAAATCGTGCGAAAGTATCAGCCTGATGGGTTGATGCTGGACTACTTGCGCTACTTCAATCGTCCGTGGCAGCTCGATGTCGCGGGACAGGCGGCGCTCGAACAGTTCCTTGCCGTGCAACAGCCGGCCGACGAGGCTGACGCGCGCCGCCTCGCGCAGCAGTTCAAGGAGGACCAACTCACTCTGCTGATGCAGGAGATCCACGAAGCGGCACGAGCGATTCGCCCCAATTTGCAACTTGGCGTCTACTCCTGGGGGCCCCACGTGGCTCAAGATCATCTGGTAGCGCAGCCGTGGCCTACCTGGATCGAGCGCGGTTATGTCGATCTCGTCGATATCTCGGGCTACTGCTATCCGGCGAACTATCGAGAACGCTACCTCGAGGTGTTCTCCGAACGCCTGAGGCGAGCCCTCGAACTGCGCGATGCGAGCGGAGGTACCGCCCGCATCACGTTTGCGCTGGGAATCAAGACCAGCCATGGCGCGATCGATTCTGTGGCCGAAATGGAAAAGTATTTCGTTCGCGCAAAGCAGGCAGGCATCGAAGGGGTATCGCTCTTCAATTGGGGGGCGGCGCAACCATTTCTTCCCGAACTGCTCGCTTCGCCTGGACTCGCGCAATTGAGCCAGGGTTTGCCGAAGTAGCACGAGCGCCGCTGTACGCGAGAATTTTGGGAAGAGTTTGTTTCCCTAGTCGCCGCCAGCTACATTGATACTTCCTACCTGATACCGCCGGGGACCTCGAGGCGAGCGGTTCTTATGTTTTCCATCTTGGGCCACCATCGCACGACGTGCGCCGGCATCACGCGGCGCCATCTGCTGCAAGCCGGGGGCGCCGGCCTGTTGGGGCTCAGCCTGCCCAAGCTGCTGGCGGCCGAGTCGGTGCAGCCCACGCGCGCTGCGCGGGCGAAGTCGGTCATCTTTCTCATGCTGTTCGGCGGGCCGAGTCAGCTCGAAACGTTCGATCTCAAGCCCGAGGCCCCCGAGAAGATCCGAGGGCCCTTCCAGCCGATCGACTCGCGTACGCCGGGCCTGCGCATCTGCGAGCATCAGCCGAATTTGGCCCAGGTCTCCGACAAGTTTTGCGTCATCAAGACGATGTCGCACAGCTACAACGATCACAGTGGCGGCGGCCACTACATCCAGACGGGGCACCGTTGGCAGATCCCGATTGGCGGCGGTTTCGACTCGACCCCCAACGACTGGCCCGCGATGGGCTCGGTGGTCGAGTACCTGGCGCAGCAGGGCACGTTCGGTCCCGGCGGCGATCTGCCGAGCTACGTCTGCGTGCCGAATCGGCTGGGGGGGCTCGAGCAGCAGGGGCAATATCGTCGCCCCGGCCAATACGCCGGCTGGCTGGGGCGCGGCTACGATCCGCTCAACACCGACGTCCGCAAGAAGGACGATAAGGACAACCCCTACTGGCGCACGTGCAGTGACGAGGAGCTCACGTTCCAGATTCAGGGGCTCGTGCAGCAGGACGCGCTGACGATCGATCGGCTTGATCGCCGCCGTTCGTTGCTCGAACAGTTCGACGTCGGCCGTCGCCAGATCGACGAAGAAAAGTCGATTCGCAACTGGAACCAATTCCAGTCGCGTGCCCTGGGACTCGTCTCGTCCGACAAGACGCGCGCGGCGCTCGACATTCGCCGCGAGCCCGATGCCCTGCGCGACAAATACGGGCGGCACCTCTACGGGCAGTCGTGCCTGATGGCGCGGCGGCTGGTCGAGGCGGGCGTCCGTTTCGTCACGGTCCACTACGACGCCGTCGACGGTTATAGTTGGGATTCGCACCTCAACAGCGCCGACGTGCAGCATCATCTGCTGCCGACGTTCGATCAGGCGTTGGCGGCATTGCTCACCGATCTCGACGAGCGTGGGCTGCTGGACGAGACGTTGGTCGTCGCCCTGGGGGAGATGGGACGCACGCCGCAGGCCACGGGCGCCTGGGGCCGTGGACACTGGAGCACGCTCTTTCCCGCCGTGCTGGCAGGCGCCGGCATCCGCGGCGGCAGCATCTATGGCGAGACCGATCGCGACGCGGCCTACGCGATGTCGCCTCCCACGTCGCCCGAGGATCTCGCGGCAACGATCTATCACGCGCTCGGCATCCCGCACGAACTGCGTTTGCTCGACGCCTCGGACCGGCCGCACCCGATCGTCGATGGGGGCACGCCGGTGACGTCGATCTTCGGTTGATCGGCCTGGGCAGCGGCGTCACGCGAAGAGATCCATGATCGGCCGGCCGTGGTCGGCGTCGAGACGTTTGCGGCCGGGGATCTCCAGCCGCCGCGAGTCGAGCCCCAAGGCGTGCAGCACGGTGGCGTGCAAATCGGTCACGTAGTGGGGATGCTCCACGGCGTGGAAGCCCAGCTCGTCGGTCGCGCCGTGGACGTAGCCCCCCTTCACCGCCCCGCCCGCCAGCCAGATGGTGAAGCCGTGCGGATGATGATCGCGCCCCGTGGCGGCGGGCGCGAGCTTGCCATCCTGCACGGCGGGCGTGCGGCCGAACTCGGTGCAGAAGACCACCAGCGTGTCGTCCCACATGCCGCGGCGTTTGAGATCGGCCAGCAGGCCGGCGATGGGGCGATCCACCTCGCTGCAGCGCTTGGCGTGCAGATTCTTCAAGTCCTGGTGCGAATCCCAGGTGCCGTAGCCCGAGGCATAGACGAGCGTGTAACGCACGCCGCGCTCGGCGAGGCGCCGCGCGGCGAGCAACCGCCGCCCGGCCGGCGCCGTGGCCTCTTCGTCCAGGCCGTAGAGCTTCTGCGTCTCGGCCGTCTCGCGGTCCAAATCGAGCGCCTCGGGCACCGACATCTGCATGCGGAAGGCCAACTCGTACGACTTGATCCGAGCGCGAAGCTGCTCGTCGTCGGGATACTCGACCGCGGCCAGTTCGCCCAACTGGCGGATGTAGGCGAACTGCTGCTCCTGCTCAAGCTCGAGCACGCCCGCGCCGCGCTGGGCGAAGGGGAGTGATTTGCCCGGCTCGAGCGAAAGCTGCACGCCGGCGTGTTGCGGTCCGAGATAGTCGGCTCCGAAGTTCTGCTTCACGCGGCTATCGCTGAACTCGCCCAGGAAGACGAACTGCGGCAGGTTCTCGTTCAGCGTTCCCAGGCCGTAGTGAATCCATGAGCCCAGCGTGGGCTGAATCTCGTCGAGCGCGTGCCGGCCGTGGTGCATCTGGAATTCGGCGGCATGGTCGTTGTCGGTGGTATACATCGAGCGGACGAAGCAGATGTCGTCCACCTGGCCGGCCAGATGGGGCCACCAATCGGACATTTCGATGCCGCTTTGCCCGCGCGGCGCGAAGCCGACTTGCAGGGGCATGATCTTCGAGTAGACCTCGCGATCGAAGCCGACCACCGAGCGCGACCGCGCGAGAAACAGCGGCGACTTTTGCGGGTTCTCGCTGTCGGTAGTGTCGTAGGTCAAGCCCGCATAGCGGTTGAGCGCCGGCTTGGGGTCAAATGTTTCGAGATGGCTGTAGCCCCCCGAGCAAAAGACCCAGATCACGCGGCTGGCGCGCGGCGCGTGGTGCAGACCGCCGGGCAAGGTCGCGGCTGTAGAAGATTCGGCGGCGCGCAGGCACCCGTCGCTCGCCAGCATCGATCCCAGGGCCAATCCGGTAAAACCCATGCCCAGGTCGGCCAGAAAGGTCCGGCGACGAATGCTGCCGCAGGCGGGTCCGCAAGATGATCGGGCGCTCGAGCGAGTCATGGTCTTAGTGGATCGTCACGAAGTCATGGTGGTTCAGTAGGGCATGGATGAGATTCTCGACGGCCCGTGTCTCGGCATCGGACGAGGGCGCGGTTCCTGGCGCCGTATCCGCGGGAGGCGTGTCCTCTGCCGGGGGAGGCAACGTGGCGAACAGTGCCCGCTGCTGGGCGAGAAACTCGTGCGTGGCGCGACGTTCTGATTCGCGGGGCGTACGGCCGAGGATCTGGACGAAGGCGCGCTCGAGGATGGCTGTGTTGCGCTCGTTTCCGGCCGTGGCGCCTTGCTGCCTCACTGCATCGAGCAGGGCCTGCGCTGCCAGCCGGCTTTGTCGCCATGACAGCTCGCTGTTCGCCAGGGCCAGGGCCTGCTGCGGCATGACCGACGTGGTCCGCCGATAGCTGTCGCAGACGTTGACGCCATCGAACAACTCGAGAAACTGCATCTTGCCCTCGCCATGCTGCGCGAAGTACATGCTGCGCCGGTGGCTGGTGAGTCCCTCGACGTGGTCGATCTCTGGGCCTCCCTGGGTCAGGTCCAATCCCCCCGTGACGTAGAGCACGCTGTCGCGCACCTCCTCGGCCTCCATCCGCCGGCGCGGAAAGTGCCACAGCCAGCGATTGTCGGGATCGAGCCGCAGGTTTTCGCCAGCCTGTCCGCCCATCGCCGAATCCAAGCGATACGCGCGACTCAAGACCATCGTGCGGTGCAGTGGCTTCATCCGCCAGCCGTTCTCGCGCAATTCGCTGGCCAGCCAGTCGAGCAGTTCGGGATGCGAGGGTTCCTTCCCGCTGCGCCCGAAATTGGCCACCGATTCGACCAGCGGCCGGCCGAAGTGCCACATCCACAGGTAATTGGCCGCCACGCGGGCTGTGAGCGTGTTCTCTTCCGACGTGATCCACTGGGCAAGCGCCGTGCGCCGGCCCGTGCTTTGGCGCGGGTACTGTGGGCCGAGAGGAGCGTAATCCGTGCTATCGGCGGCCAGGGCGGACCACGCCGCCTCGACCGCATCGCCTGCCTGCCGCACGTCGTCTGCGAGCTTTGTGACGTTCGCGGTTTGGGCGGCCGCATCGGAATTCGGCTGCGCCTGGGCGGTGGCCAGCTTGAGTCGCGCGTCGGTCTCTTGCTGGCGAGCGGCGGCCAGTACAGCCATGCGTTCGGCTCGCGCGGCGGCGCGGGCAAGCTCCTCGAGCGCCGCGTCTTCCGGTGCGACACTGGGATCTTCCGGCAAGTAGCGTGCGTTCTCCGCGGCGATACGCGCGGCGAGCGAATCGTGCCGCGTGCGCGCCGCGAGTGCCCCGGACTCGGCCAGGCGAAGCTTGGCTCGTTCCAGTTCCACTGCTTCCGGCGATAGCGTGACCGTGGCAGGCGCGCCTGCCGTGGCCGCCCCCGCGGTGGCCTTGGTTTCGCTGGCCGCAAGCTGTTGCTCGACGCCTTGCCATGCCTGGCGTGCCCCGGCGAGTGCCGCCTCGCTCTCTTGCAACGCCTTGGCCGCGACGGCCAGATCCTCGGTTTGGATGAACCCCTTGAGACCCGGGTACCAGCCCCGCGCGGGCAACGACACCGGCGCCACTTGGAAGCTGCCCGCAAGCGCCGTGGGTACGTCGGGCTCGACGGGCGACCGACCTTCAATCTTGTTTCGCTCGTCGCCACGCGCGTACATGTACGTCGGCACGTCGAGTTGCTCGTCGAACACGCGGATCATGCCCGAGGCGATCGGGCCATACGATTCTGCGTAGATGTACTTCTTGAACGGCCCCGGATCGGCCTCGCCCACCACGCGATCGTGCCGCAGCTCGAGCGGCTCGAAGCAGGCCCGCAGGCGGAAGTAGTCTTCCTGGCTGATCGGGTCATACTTGTGATCGTGACAGTGGGCGCAATTCATCGTCAGCCCAAGAAAGGCCTTCGACGTATGCTCGACCAGGTCGCGCTTCCACTGATTGTAATTCCACTTGAACCAATTGCGCACGATGAACCCGGTCGCCGCGGTGGTCTCCGCGTCCTCGGGGGCGATCTCGTCGCCGGCGAGCATCTCGCGCACCATGCGGTCGTAGCCGCGATCCTCGTTCAGCGATTGAACGATCCAGTCGCGCCAGCGCCAGATGGTGGGATAGCTGTTCATCACGTCGGGCACGCTGCGGCGACCATACCAGTCGCTGTAGCGCCAGACGTCCATCCAGTGCCGTCCCCAGCGCTCGCCATATTGCGGACTGGCCAGCAGGCGATCGACGACCGTGGCTTCGGCCTCGGGGGAATCGTCAGCCAGGTAGGCCGCCAGTTCTTCCGAAGTCGGGGGCAAGCCGACGAGATCGCAATAGACACGCCGCAGCCAGATGTGGCGTGGCGCCTCTGAAACCGCCGTCAAACCTTCGCGCGCGTGCGCCGCCGCGATGAAGGCATCGATGGCATTCTCCTGCCACGCGGCGTCCTCGACCGGAGGAACGTCAGGCCGTGCGATGGCGCGAAACGCCCAATGATCGCGAGGGTCGCGCTCCGGCTCGTCTTGTGCCGGGACGGACGCGCCGGCGTCGATCCATGCCTCGATCCGTGCGATCTGCTCCTCGGCGAGCGGCTCGCCGTGATCTTCGGGGGGCATGCGGAAGCCGGCCGTGCCACGCAGCGCATCGACGAGTAGACTTTCGGCGCTCTTGCCGGCGGCGACGGCGGGTCCGCTCTCTCCGCCGGCAATGGTCGACGCGGCCGAGTCGAGTCGCAGGCCCGACTGTTGCCGTAACGCTCCGTGACAGGCAAAGCAGCGCTGGGCAAACAGTGGGCGGATGAAATCGCTATACTCGTTCGGTTCGGTGGCAGCGGCAACCGTCGCGCCCTCTTCAGCGCGAAGCGGCGCCGCGCCGAGCAAGACACCCACGAGAAGCACGCAACATCGACCGACCGGAAACATCGAGCGATCTCCCGCACCTGTCGTCGCGCATCCGACCGACGCTCAGGTGCCCGCTCATTGTGCATAATCGTCCCGCGAAATGCCAAGTTTTCCAGGAAGATCGCCGCGAACGGCGAAGTCCGGAGTTGTTCGGCCTAATTCTCACCACAGCGTATGGCCCGAGATCCGCAGCTTCTTCCACTCGCGTTCCACCTTGCGTCGCAGAACCTTCTCGATCCAATGCTTCCGTCGCGGACCGGCCGTCGCCAGTCGAGCGGCATAGCAGGCCGTCACTTCGCTGAGTAGCGCAGCACGCAGCCGTTCGGCCCCGTCTTGAACGATACCCTGGTCCATACGAAGAGAACCTCTGATACCTCGAACCTTGCTAACTATCCGGCCGTGCCATCCGCCGGCAGCACCCACTCCTTATAGATCCACCGCAGCACGAAGTACATCAAAAGCCCCACGGGTCCCAACATGAGCGTGGCGGCCAGGCAGGGAATCACCAGCAGATGGTGGATGCCGATGCGTCGGGCGTTGCGGACCTCCCACGCGCCGATGAACAAATCGAACGCCAGATAGTGCAACCAACCGATGAGCGCCACGCTTGGGTTGGTGAACAACTGTTGCACCCCTGCGAGCGAGCCCATGCTCCCCTCGGCGCTCCCCAGCGAGGTGAAGGCGATCGCGGCGTAGACGGCGGCGATCGCCAGCGACACGACGGCACTTCCCGCGATGACTTCCGTCACCCGCCACCGTGGCGCCAGCGCCAACAGCAGCCACACCGGCAACACTCCGTAGTTGGAGACTTTGAAGATCCATTCGTTGTCCATGGCGCCAGACCTCGAGTTCTCGCCCCTTGTTCGCAAGGCATCGTTCGTCAAAGTAGGCACACGCTTCTCAGATTTCAACTTGCGGGGGCAGCGGGCGGCGCCCCATACCGTCCAACTCTGGATCGGGTGGGTACCACCGATCATTTTGCGGAGCAAACGCACCACATTTATTGAACGCCAAGTTGCAAAATGGTTGGCGCCCCCCGCCGCTCTACGACAGGCGTTTCGCATGACGCCGCGACCGCGTATCATAATCGATAGTCCCAGCCAGCCTGCCACTCCCCGCCTGTTGCATGTCCAAAGTCGGTCTCTTTATTCCCTGCTACATCGACCAACTCTATCCGCGCGTCGGCCTGGCCACGGTCGCGCTGTTGGAAGAGTTCGGCTACGACGTGGAATTCCCCGAGCAGCAGACCTGCTGCGGTCAGCCGATGGCGAATACCGGTTGCACCGATCAAACGCGACCGCTCGCCGAGCGGTTTCTCGAGATCTTTCGCCCGTACGATTATGTCGTCGCACCCTCGGGCAGTTGCGTGGCGATGGTCCGCTGCCATTACGACGAGTACCTGGCAGGCAAGCCTGGCTTCGAGGAGCTGAAGGCGAAGACGTTTGAGCTGTGCGAGTTTCTTATCGACGTCTTGAAGCTCGAAAAGCTGGACCGGCCGTTTCGCCATCGCGTGGGTTTGCATCAAAGCTGCCACGGGTTGCGCGAGCTGCGGTTGGGCCGTTCGAGCGAACTGATGACGCCTCCTTTCAACAAGGTGCGGCAACTGCTGCAACTGCTCGAAGGCCTGGAACTCGTCGACCTGGCCCGCCCCGATGAATGTTGCGGCTTTGGCGGCACGTTCGCCGTCTCGGAAGAGGCGGTTTCCTGCATGATGGGGCTGGATCGGATCCACGATCACGAAACCGCCGGCGCCGAGATCCTCACGGCGAACGATATGTCTTGCCTGATGCACCTCGAGGGGTTGATTCGCCGGCAGCGGAAACCGTTGCGCGTGATGCACGTGGCCGAGATCCTCGCGGGGTATCCGGCATGAATCACGCCGCCCTGGCCCGCGAATTCGTCCGTAACGATTCTCGCGCTCACTGGCACGACGAGACCCTCTGGTTCGTGCGCGCCAAGCGTGACAAGGCGGCCGAGACGCTGCCCGAGTGGGAAACATTGCGCGAGTGCGCCTCGCAGATCAAGGCCCACACGGTGGCCCATCTGGCCGAGCTGCTCGAGCAATTCGAGCGCGAGGCGACCCGCCGCGGCGCCGTCGTGCATTGGGCGCGGAACGCCGCCGAGCACAATGAGATCGTGCTGGGTCTGTTGCAAGAGCGACAGGTGCGCCGGCTGGTAAAGAGCAAGTCGATGCTCACGGAAGAGTGCCACCTGAATCCCTTTCTCGAACGGCACGGCATCGAGGTGGTCGATACCGATCTCGGCGAACGCATCGTGCAACTGGCGGGAGAGGCGCCGAGCCACATCGTGCTCCCCGCGATTCACCAGAAGAAAGAAGACGTCGGGCGCATCTTTCACGAGTTTCTCGGCACCGAGGCCGGCGCTACCGATCCTAACTACCTGGCCGAGGCCGCCCGCCAGCATCTGCGCGAGAAGTTCCTGGCGGCCGAGGCGGGCTTGACCGGCGTGAACTTCGCCATTGCCGAGACGGGGGGGATCGTCGTCTGCACGAACGAGGGGAACGCCGATCTGGGGGCCTCGCTCCCCAAGTTGCACATCGCCTGCATGGGGCTCGAGAAGTTGATCCCACGGACCGAGCACCTGGGCGTCTTCCTGCGGCTGCTCGCGCGTTCGGCCACGGGGCAGCCGATCACGGCCTACACGTCCCACTTCCACGGCCCCAAGCCTGGCGGCGAACTGCACATCGTGCTGGTCGACAATGGTCGAACCGACATTCTGGCCAGCGACGAGTTTCGCCGCTCGTTGTATTGCATTCGTTGTGGGGCCTGCATGAACACCTGCCCGGTGTTCCGCCGCAGTGGCGGACACAGCTATGAAACGTCGGTGCCGGGCCCGATCGGTTCCATCCTTGCGCCCACGCGTAATGCCGGAGAGTATTACACCCTGCCGCACGCGTGCAGCCTGTGCGGTTCGTGTACCGATGTCTGCCCGGTGAAGATCGACTTGCACCATCAATTGCTCACCTGGCGGCGCGAGCTGGCGCATCGCGGACTGCTCTCGCGTCCCAAACGTTGGGCGATGCGAGCGGCAAGCGTCGTCTTTCAGCATCCTGCGCTGTACCGAGCGCTAGGCAGCGTCGCGCGCGTGGTAGTGCCCCGCTTGCCGCGTTTTCTGGTCTACAACCGGTTGAATTCTTGGGGACGCCAACGCGAGCTGCCGGAGTTTCCTGCCCAGAGCTTTCGACAGCAGTTTCGCGCACGCCGTCATGAGCAACAGTAAAGCCACGATTCTTGCCGCCATTCGCGCCCATCAACTGGGCGAGGCCGCGCTGCCGCGGCTCGACCGCGATTGGATTCGGTACGACGATCCTCTCGCCCAGTTCACGAAGCTGGTCGAGAGCGTCGGCGGACGTGTGGTATTCATCGATCGCGAGGCCGAAATCGAAAGCCATCTGGCCGAGTTGCCTGCCTATCAGGGGGCGAAGCAGATTGTGTCCTATGTCGGAAGCATCGCGGGCAATATCGATCTGGCGACGATCGACGATCCGCACGAGCTCGAGACGGTCGATTGGGCGATCCTGCCAGGAGCGTTCGGCGTGTCCGAAAATGGCGCCATCTGGGTCACCGACGAACAATTAAAGCATCGCGTGATCTACTTCATCACGCAGCACCTGGTGCTCGTGCTGCCGGCCGACCAGATCGTCCATAATCTGCACGAGGCGTACGCCCGGCTGCAGATCGGCACGTCGAGCCAGGGCCTGTTCATGTCGGGGCCTTCGAAAACGGCTGATATCGAGCAATCGCTGGTCATCGGCGCGCACGGACCGCGTTCGTTGACTGTGTTCTGCGTCCGGCCTGCGGCTGGTTTGCTGGGCTAATGGGCGCGCTCTGCGCCGTAGTGACCGCGTGCCGGTCGGTGGATTATCTTGAGTAGTTGCACTGTCGCATGACCATTGACTTTGGGAGTTGCCTGCATGCCTGTCGAACGAGTCGCCCTGGTTACGGGCAGCGGTAAACGCCGCGTCGGCTCCTACGTGGCCGAGGCCCTCGCCGCGCGCGGTTATGCGATTGCCATACACTATTTGCGTTCCGCCCACGATGCCGCCGAATCGGTCGATCGGCTGACCCAAGCGGGCGTGCGAGCGGCGGCGTTTCAAGCCGATCTTGCCAGCGAAGTGGCCGTGCGTGAGATGGTGTCGGCCGTGCTCGAACGATTTGGCCGCCTCGACGTGCTCGTCAACTGTGCGGCCATCTGGCAGCGCAAGCCGCTGGAAGAGGTGACCGCCGCCGACGTGCGGCTCCATTTCGAGATCAACACGCTGGGGACGTTTCTCTGCTCACAGCAGGCGGGGCTCGTTATGGTCAAGCAGCCCGAAGGGGGCTCGATCATCACCGTGGGAGACTGGGCCGAAGCCCGTCCTTATTTGAACTACGCGGCATACTTTCCTTCCAAAGGTGCCGTCACCACGATGACGCGCTCGCTGGCCGTGGAACTCGGAACGCGCAATCCGCGGGTGCGCGTGAATTGCATACTACCAGGTCCCGTAATGCTACCGCCCGAGCTGCCAGCCGCCGAACGAAACGAAGCGATCCAAGCTACTTTGGTCAAACGGGAAGGGAGCCCGGAAAATGTCGCCCAGGCGGTGCTGGCCCTGATCGAAAATGACTTTATCACCGGCGCTTGCCTGCCGGTGGACGGTGGCCGCACCATCTACGCGCCCTAGCGGCCGTGGTTCGTGCGACGGAACAATGCGAGGTGGATGCGCAGCGATCCTCACTCGCAGACGGCGGCTTGCCGAATGACACGCACGGACTGGCGTGTTGCTCTGCGGGGGTGCCTCGAACGATCGACTTCGGCGCACCCGCAATGCCAAGTGAGTTACTGTGATATTAGGTGTGTATTCCCTGATAGCGCAGGGTAATCACCCCTCATGTGTGTTGCACATGAATGCAAGTGTTCTTGAAGAATGCGCAAGAGTTTTGCGAAATATGCGCGTCGAGTGACAACTGTGTGTCACACCCATCGCAAGTAGTCGCACAATTTCTTTGACAATCGCGTCGCAAACGATAACTTCAGCGGCGCTTCGCAGAGACGACGTCTGATTGATGCTCTGCGTTATTGCGCGGGGGGAGCGAGGGCCCGCGCAACTTCTAGCGATTCGCGTGGCAGTGGGCTTTGCTGCCGAAGCGGGTGGGTGCCTTCGCGTCGGGCCGTTGTACTTTCTGTACCAATCACGCGACGTTAACCCAGGGAGTCAGGACGATGGTATGGCCTCTTCGAGCGACGCGGCGACAGAAACGCAGCTTTACTTGGCGATCGACGGTCGGTCGATTGTCGAAACCGGCGATTGCGTGCGAGCCCCTGGAAGAACGCCGCATGCTCTCGCTGACGACGTTCCTGGAGGACGAGATCGTCGTTTCGATCAGCAGCTCGCAGAAAGTTGCCGCCACGGAAGTCTCGAGCTTCGTGCAGCAATTCACCTGGCCGAGCTGGGCGGATAGTTCCGTGCTCGATTCGGCCCAGTTGGTTTTGAGCCATCCGACCGATCGCCTGGGAGGGAAGACGCTCGTCAAGCTGACGCTGCCCCAGGGTGTCTCACCTGCCGTGGCCGCGGCCGAACTGGCCGGCCTCTCGTTCACCGATTGGAGCTCGGGCGTTGCCTCGGTCGAGAATCCGACCTTGCTGATTCCGAACGACCCGCTCTTCTCGGAACAGTATCACCATGAAATCATGCAGAACATCGACGCCTGGGACATCACGATTGGCAGTCCCGATGTCGTGGTCGCCGTGCTCGACACGGGCCTGACCTACGCGCATCCCGATCTGTACATGAGCGTGATGATCAATGTGAATGAGATTCCCAGCGATATTCTGACGAATCTGGTCGACGTCGATTCCGATTCGAAGATCACGTTCTACGATCTCAACGACAGTTTGAACGCGGCCTACGTCTACGACTTCAACGGCACGGGCTACATCGACGGCCACGACCTGCTCGACGACTCGCGCTGGGTGAATTTCGACGATGAAGATGGCAACGGCTACAACGATGATCTTCTCGGCTGGGATTTCCTGCTCGGCATCAATAACGTGAACGACCGCGGCATGCACGGCACCGCGGTGTCAGGCATCATCGCGGCCACCATGAACAACAACACGGGAGTGGTGGGCACGGCGCCCGGCGTGCGCATCATGCCGTTACGCGTGGGGCATCCGTTTGGGATCGACTCGGCCGACGTGGCCGCGGCGTTGGTCTACGCCGCCGACAATGGCGCGAAGATCGCCAACATGAGCTTCGTCGTCAACGAGAACGATCCGATTCTCACGGCCGCGCTCAATTACGCCTACGACGCCGGCATGATCATCGTGATCGCCGCCGGCAATTCGGACGAAGAGTACGTCAACGGCGGCCTCTATTCGCAGGCGCTCCACGTGGCGAGTACCGGACCGGGGGATCTCCGCAGCGACTTTACCAGCTATGGCGCATTGATCGACATTTCCGCGCCGGGCGAAGATTTGATCGCGCCAGACTATCCCGGCCCGCTCGGCTACGACTCGGGCGACTACGTGACCGCCAGCGGCACGAGTTTCTCCGCGCCCAATATCGCCGCGGTGGCCGCGCTGATCTGGTCGGTGAATCCCTCCTGGACGCGCGAACAAGTCGTGGCGCAGTTGATCGTCACGGCCGATGCCATCGATGGATTGAACCCCGGCTATGAAGGGCTCATGGGAGCGGGACGCGCGAACACCTATCGGGCGATTACCGAGAGTCCGGTCTTCGATCCCATCACGATCGATTCGCTGACGAGCAGCCCGGGTAATCCCTTGGCCGAAGGCATTCTGAGCGACGTCATCCAACTGCGGATGAGCGGTCAAGTCGACCTGTTGGCGTTCAACGACTCGGCCAATTGGGTGTTGCGCGGCAAGGGGGCCGATAATACCTATAACACGCTCGACGATCACATCATCCCGCTGATGGCCGACGTGCGCGGCCGCGTGGTAACCTTGACGTTGCTCGACACGCCGTTGCCCGGCGCTTACGAGTTGCGCGGTCTGGCGTCCGATCTGGTCGGTGCGTTTGGCGAACAACTGGATGGCAATGGCGATTCGACGGGAGGCGACGACTTTGTCTACGAGTTCGTCGTGTCGGACTCGCTAGTCGGCATTGCCGCGCCCGCCCACGGGCGCGCGGGGAATATCTCGTTCGATTTCACGGTGGATGACGCCACGCCAACGATGCCCGAGGAATACTCCTACCGCATCGACTGGGACAACGACGGCATCGCCGATTACTCGGTGACCGACGACGATACGCTGACCGTCGTCCACAGCTTCGATCCGGGCACCTATCTCGTCCGCGTAGTCGTCGAGGATTCGAACGGCGCGTTGAGCACGATCACCCATGCGATTCACGTCTTCCGCACGCAACTCGTCGGAACCGAAGCCATCTGGGAGGGAAGTGGCGGCGACGATGAGGTCGAGATCGAACAGACCTCGGCCACGACGGTGCAGATTCGCACGACCAGGCTCGGTGGCATCAGCGTCAGCTACGTCGATAACTTCACGATCGGCGCCACGGGCACGGTGAGTGCGTATAGTGGAGCCGGCAACGACGTGATCGACGCTCGCGGCGTCACGAGCTTCGCCACTACCCTCGAAGGGGGCGCGAATGACGACACCCTGTACGGCGGAGCGGGCGACGACCATCTGCACGGAGAGGGTGGGCACTTCGACGGGTATGCCGGCAACGACTGGCTCTATGGCGGCGCCGGCAACGATCAACTCGAAGGAGGCAACGGGGCGGATGTCCTTTTCGGCGACGATGGTCTGACGACCGTCTTCGGCGCCCAAGGCAACGATACGTTGATTGGTGGCGCCGGCGACGATGTTCTGATCGGCGGAGGGGGCGACGATCATCTCGAAGGTTGGGCCGGCCGCGACGTTCTGCTCGGCGACTATCTGCCTGGCCTGGAGGGACCCAATTCGGGCAACGACACGCTCATCGGTCACATGGGCGACGACACCTTGCTGGGAGGCGATGGTGACGATTTGCTCTACGCCAACCGGGTCGACGGGGCCGAGGGAGATGGCGCCGAAGGGAACGATCAACTCTACGGCGGCAACGGCAACGACACGCTGCACGGTGGCCCCGGCCACAACTGGCTCGATGGAGGCGCCGGTGACGACTTCATTCAGGCCAGTGTCGAATCGCTCAACGGCAGCGCCGGCATCGAAACGCTGATCGGCGGCGCTGGCAACGATACGCTCGTCGGTGGCGACGCGGGCGACCTGCTCTATGGCGACTACGCGGACGGCCCCGGTGACGACGAAGGAAACGATCTCCTGATTGGCCTAGGCGGAAACGATACCCTCTACGGTGGTGGTGGAGACGATACGCTCGAAGGCGGTGCCGGCGACGACGAGCTGTTCGGCGGACAGGGCGATAATGTCTTCCGCTTCAGCCGGAGCGACGATTCGATCGATCTGGGATCGGATTACGTGGTGGCCTCGTCCGATCTCGACATGCTCGACTTCAGCGAGTTTGCCGCGGCGATTACGGTCGATATCTCGCAGACCGTTGCCGTCTCGCAGTCGGGGTTGACCATCACGCTCGACGATCCGGAGACCATCGAGGCCATTTACGGCACGCCGTACAGCGACTCGATCACCGGCAACGACGCGCAGAACCTGATCATCGCCGGCGATGGTGACGACACGATCACAGCCGGTGACGGTGACGACGTCATCTTTGCCGGAGACGGTCACGATCTGGTCGACGCTGGCGCCGGGAACGATCTCGTCTATGGCGACGGCCTCGAAGGGGATGGCGCCGAAGGAGACGATACCCTGATCGGCGGAGCCGGGAACGACACGCTCTATGGCAATCTGGGGAACGACTCGCTCGATGGCGGCGCCAACGACGACCTGCTGTTCGGCGATGGCGGCGAGGGTACCGAGAATCCTCTGGATGGCGACGACACGCTCATCGCCGGCTCGGGCAATGACGTCCTGGTCGGTCGGGGAGGCAACGATTTGTTGCTGGGCATCAGCGGCTCGAACCTCATGATCGGTGGTTCTGGCGCCGATACGATCGTGGGAGGCACGGGCACCGATCTCCAGATCGCCGGCTATACCGACCATGACGGCGACGATCTAGCCCTGCTCGCGATTCTGGCCGAATGGTCGAGCGGCAACTCGTACGCCACGCGCCTGAGCAACCTCGAAAATGGCGGTGGCCTCAACGGCAGCTATGTGCTCGACAGCGATACCGTCTTCGACGATGGCGATGAGGACGAACTCACCGGAGATACCGGTCAGGACTGGTTCCTCTACTACGTCGTGGATGACACGCTCACCGATGCCGAAGTCGGTGAGGTGAGCACGAATACGCCTCCGGTCTAACCGAAAATGGCGCGATAAACCTTGGGGCGGCGCGTCGGTGGCCCTTGCAGCCACGACGCGCCGCCTTTTCTATTTTCGAGAACGCTTATATCGCGGCGTCCGCGGGGTTGGTGGTGATCTCGCCTCGCGGACCGAAGAATTCGAAGTGGATGCGATCTTCTTCCACCCCCAGTTCCTGCAACGCACCATAAATCGTCTGCATGAACGGCTTCGGTCCACAGAAATAGAACTCGGCGCGCTCGTAGGGGACCCACTGCTCGAGAAAGTCACGATCGATCGTGCCCGTGCTGTCGCAATGCGCACCTGCCGTGTCGTCGGCGAGAGGCGCGTCGTACATGATGTGCGTCGTCACCGGCACGCCCTGCTTCGTCAAAGCGCGCACTTCCTCGGCCAGGGCGTGTACGTTGCTGTTGCGGGCCGCCTGCAGGAAATAGATCGGCGACTGCACACCGCGATGGATAAGCGACTTCGCCATGGCCAACAACGGTGTCACGCCGATGCCGCCGGCCAGTAAGACGATGGGGCGGTCGGTCTCAACATCGGCCGGAATCGTAAACTCGCCGCAGGGCGGACCAATCTGCAAGCGATCACCCACGGAGACCGAGTCGTGCAGGTAATTCGAGACGAGCCCCTCGGGGGCTTGGGCCGCCGGGGCCGGCTCGCGCTTTACGCTGATGCGAAAGTGTCCCACGCCCGGCCGGTCCGACAGACTGTAGTTGCGCGGCGACGTCGGCACGGTCGGATGATCGATCTTCACCGTGATGTATTGCCCCGGCTCATAGTCGGGCACCGATCCGCCATCGGCCGGTTTCAAATAGAAAGAGGTCACCACGTCGCTCTCGCGCACCTTGCGGTCGACGATAAATTCTCGGTAACCGTTCCAACCGCCGTCGGCCCCCCGCTGCTGTGCATAGATCTCTCGCTCACGCTCGATACAGACCTGGGCGAGAAACTCGTAGGCCTCGACCACCGCGGCGACGATTTCCTCGGTGACGGCGTCTCCCATCACCTCGCCAATCGCGGCGAGCAGGTGCTTGCCCACAATCGGATAATGCTCGGGTTGCACGCCGAGCGAACAATGCTTATGCGCGATAAGATTGACTGCCGGCCCCAAAACTTCGGGTTGATCGATGTTCGCGAAATAGGCGCAGATGGCGCCGGCCAAGGCTTGTTGCTGTCCTCCCGAAAATTGATGAGCTGGATTGAAGTACGCCTGCACCTCGGGATTCCCCTCGAACATCCGCCGATAAAAGCAGCGGGTGATCGTCTCGGCCTGGGCGGCAACGGCTGGGGTGATGCTCTTGATGATCTCGATCGACTTGGGGCTAATCATGTAACTGTTCCCCATCAAAGGGTTTGGGTTTGACGCAGTGCCGGGTGTCGGCATACGCCGGAACGTATACATGAAGGTATACGTTGAATTATGTATGTCAAGATGTAGAATAGAGCGGAGGGCCAATTTTTATGCTTAGCAAGACCGCCGAGTACGCCCTGCGCGCCATGATCTGCCTGGCCGGCACCCCCTCGCATCCGGCTTCGGCCGATTCGCTTGCCGAGCGTACGAAGGTCCCCCGACGGTATCTGCACCATGTGCTGCAGGACTTGGTCGGAGCGGGGCTCGTCCGTTCGAGGTCAGGACCGGGGGGGGGCTATGAGTTGGCGCTTGCGTCAGCAGAGATTTCCATTCTCGACGTCGTCAACGCGGTAGCGCCGATCGAGCGGATTCGCGAGTGCCCCTTGGGTCTGCCCTCGCACACGGAGCTTTGCCCGTTGCACCACGAGCTCGATTGCGCCTACGCAGCAACCGAGGCTGCCTTTCGCAACGTGACGCTGCAGCAGATTTTGGATTCGACGAGCCCCATCGTGCCGCTGTGTAACGTCACCGGAGAAATGAAGTAGGCCGATCTTGAGGAGGCCGTTCTAGCGAGACGGTCTGTATCGACCGGCGAGGCTTTGCACACGGCATGGTATCGATCGACAGCGACTAATGGTGAAAGCCCGAGGCCTCGGCCGCCGTGAGCGGTTTTTGGATCGGGTGCTGGCGGAAGTAATCGATCGCGCGGCCGATGTCGTCGATCAGCAGCGACGCCAGATCGCGGCTCGTCCCGTGCCGTACCAGGATGCGTTGAATCACCAGGTCGCTGCAGTTTGGCGGCAACGAATATGCAGGAACCTGCCAGCCGCGCACCCGCAAGCGATCGGCCAGATCATACAGGCTGAATCCCGGCTCCAGACCGTCGCGTATTTTCCAGCACAAGGCCGGAATACCGCGGGCTGGATCCCCCTTGAAGAGCACCTCGAAGAGCCCCAGCTTTTCGATTTCGCCGGCCAGGTACTGGGCATTCTCGTAGCAGGCCATGTGGATCTTGCGGTAGCCTTCTCGGCCGAGTCGCAGGAAGTTGTAGTACTGGCACACGACCTGTCCGCCGGGACGCGAGAAATTGAGCGCGATGTCGCGCATGTTCCCGCCGAGATAGTTGACCCAGAAGATGAGCTCCTCGGGCAAGTCGATCGCTTCGCGCCACACGACCCACCCGACACCAAGTGGCGCGAGCCCGAACTTGTGTCCCGAGCTGTTGATCGACTTCACGCGCGGCAGGCGAAAGTCCCAGGGGAGATCGGGCGCGCAGAAGGGAGCGAGAAAACCGCCACTGGCGCCGTCGACGTGAATGGGAATATCGAGCCCGCGCGATTGTTGCAATCGATCGAGCGCCGTCGCTACGGCCTGAATCGGCTCGTACTGGCAGGTGAAGGTCACCCCCAGCGTGGGAACGACGCCGATCGTGTTCTCGTCGCACCGGGCCAGCACTTCTTCGGGGGTCATGAGCAGACGCCCCGGTGTCATGGGGATCTCGCGATGCTCGATGTCCCAATAACGGGTGAACTTGTGCCAGCAGACTTGCACGGGACCGGTAATCAGATTGGGCTTGTCGGTCGACTTGCCGACGGCACGACGCTGGGCCTGCCATTGGCGTAGCATCGCCATTCCGCCGAGCATGGCCGCTTCGCTCGAACCGGTCGTCGAACAGCCGATGGTGTTCGCCTCGGCGGGCGAGTTCCATAAATCGGCCAGCATGTGGACGCAGCGGGCCTCGATCTCGGCCGTCTGCGGATACTCGTCCTTGTCGATCATGTTCTTGTCGAGGCACTCATCCATCAGCCGATGGACCTCGGGCTCGACCCAGGTCTGGCAGAACGTCGCCAGATTCTGACGCGAGTTTCCGTCGAGCATCAGCTCGTCGTGAACCACCGAGTAGGCGTGCCGCGGCTCGTGCTCGGACGCGGGAAAACGATACTTCGGCATGCTGACCGAGAGATCGGCTGAGGCGTAGACGTCGTCGTCGAACTGGTCGCGAATAGAATCCTTCTCGTGCAAGCCCATGATCGTCTCCTCCTGAAATCATGTGATGCCGGCTTCGTCATGCGGGCCGATGAAGACTGCCACGAAGCCCGCAGGTGAGCGAATCGAGTCGCGCGGGGCGACTCGAGATGAGCATGAGTGCCCGGTAGCCGCAAGGCGCCGACGGTCGAACGCGACCTAACGCGTCGAGCGTAGTAAGCGTCCGTATTTTGTTTGCCCGAAATCGTCAGCGAAGTTTCCATTCTCGAAGGCGATTTTGCCGCCGACGAGCACCTGGCGCACCACGCCGTCCGAACGTTTCACCATGCGCATGGCGCCGTGGAATCGTGGGTCGTTTATCTCCAGCGGTTCGGAGAGCCCCGTCTTGAGCTGGATGGGATCGATCACGGCGACGTCGGCATGCTTGCCCGGCACGAGCGTACCGGTGTCGAGTCCGAGCCACTCGGCCGACAATCCGGTCAGCTTGTGAATTGCTTTTTCGATCGGCATCACCTCGGGATTCAGCACGACCTGCTGCAACATTTGCAGTCCGCCATCCTGAAATGCCATGTTGCGGGCGTGCGCGCCCGAGTCGTTGAAGCCGGGCAAGGTCGTGGGATGCGCAAAGATGAAACGGCGCTTGTCGGGCCGATCGTTCGTGACCACCGTCTTCCAGCGGACGGCCGTATCGTGCTCGGCCATCAGGTCCATGAAGTAGACGATCGGCTCGGCGCCCGTTTCTTCGGCCACCTGCTGAAACGACTTGCCCACCTGGCCCGGGATCGGCGAAGCCACGATCCACATATCGTCCAGGTTGCGATGGAAGAGCCGCTCGCGGGTCGATTCCCAATCGGCGCGGAAGGCCGCACGGTATTGGGGATCGGAGAACATCTGCCGGCGCTCGTCGGCCGTGGCGCTGATGGCCACGACCCCCGTGGGAAATTCCTCGAACAGCGGCGTAAAGACCCCGTCGCAGTAGTTCAAGAAGGGTTCGGCCAGCGACTGCCAGCGGATATTCGAGCGCAACAGGCCGTTGAGCACCGTGGCGCCGAGCGTGGCGATCTTGTACACCTTGCGGTTCGTCTTCACATCCATGGCGGCCACGATCGTCGTGCGCAAAGGCTTGCGCAAGACGCCCGTGCTGAGCATGGCGATCGTCAGCACGGTTTTCTTGTTCAGGGCGTTCGGCGTGGCCTGCAGGATGCGATCGCGCTGGCGGACGACGCTCGCGAGCTTGCCATATTCGCTGGGCGCGGCATGCTGCGAGGGGACCGAGATGCCGCAGAAGGGCTCTCCATCCATGCGGTGCCAGGGCAACAGGTCGATCGACATGCCCAGGTAACCTTCGTCCATCGCCTCGGAGACGATCCCCTGCATCTGGCGGATCTCGTCGGTCGTGGCCTTCGAGACCCGCAGGCTGCGCTCCATCCCCATCACGTGTGCCCGCACGCTCGAATGGCCGATGAAGCTGCTGACGTTGGGTCCGATGGACAACGTCTCGAGATGGTCATAATACTGGCGGACATTCTTCCAGGGGATCTCTTCGCCCAAGAACTGGGCCAGCACGTCGCGCGGCAGACTCTCGACCCGGCAGAACAGATCGAGCACGTCTTTGAGGCTGCCGATGGCGGCCGACAGCGAGCAATTGCCCATCACCACCGTGGTCACGCCATGACGCACCGACTCGTCGAGCCCCGGGATGGCCTCGATCTCGGCGTCGTAGTGCGTGTGGATATCGAGCATGCCGGGCATCACCCAGCAGCCCTGCGCATCGATCTCGCGACGGCCCTGCCCGGGCAGACGGGGCGCGACCTGCTTGACCTTGCCGTCTTCGATGGCCAGATCGGCCTGCACGCCCGGCTTGCCGGTGCCATCGAAGAAGAGTCCCTTGCGAATGACGACATCGTGAGCAGCGGAAGTCGCGATCACACTGAATACCCGTACCGGCCGAAATGGGATCCCTGCTTCGCGAGCAATACCCGCGGGACAGCCTGGGGCCGAGCCACGCTCTCCGAAGCCGTTAGTGTCGGCACATCCCCCGCCGGAGTCAATTCGGACTGTGGGGATTCGCCCGGGTTTTGCCGCAAAGTGTGGTGCGGCCGGCGCGGAACGGAGTGACCACCAGGCGTGGGCGAATCGTGACCTATACTTGGCGCAAGCGTCGCGCCAGGCCGTGGGAGCGGTCGGACGAACGCCCTACGAGCAAGTAGACTTCCCCCCCTATTGCGACCTGGGAGCAGCGGCATGTTTCAACGCATTCAGATCGGTTGGCAGCTTACAAAGCAGAGCTTTCAGGTCTTGAAGACGGAGAAGAACCTCGTCATCTTTCCGCTGCTCAGCGGCATCGCCTGCGCGCTCGTGTTGGCCAGCTTTGCCTTTCCCCTCTGGTTCAGCGGCGCGTTCGAATCGTTCGCGCATCACCGGGGCGAGACGCCGGCCGAGCAGCTTCCGCCGTGGGCCTACGTAGTGATGTTTGCCTTCTATCTGGCCAACTATTTCGTCATCATTTTCTTCAATTCCGCGCTCGTCGCCTGCGCGGTGATTCGCTTCGACGGTGGCGACCCCACCCCCGGCGACGGGCTGAACGTGGCCTGCGCGCGGTTGCCGCAAATCTTCGGTTGGGCGCTCGTCGCCGCCAGCGTGGGCATGATCTTGCGAATGATCGAATCCCGTTCCGAAAAGGTCGGCATGTTCGTGGCCTCGCTCGTCGGTATGGCGTGGTCGATCATCACCTTCTTTGTCGTGCCGGTAATCGTGGTCGAAAAGGCCGGCCCGATCGCGGCCCTGCGCCGCTCGACCGCGATCGTGCGCAAAACGTGGGGCGAATCGCTCACCGCGAACGTGGGCGTGGGAACGATCACGGGCCTGCTCATTATTCCGGCCGCTCTCCTCATCGGCATCGGCAGCGCGCTCTTGGGTGGCCATCACCTGGTCCTGGGAGGGACCCTGATCGCCGTGGGAGCTGCCGCCGTCCTGGTGATCTCGCTCGTCGCTTCCGCCCTGAACTCCATTGTGCTGGCCGCGCTGTATATGTACGGAGCGACGGGGCGCGTGCCCGGCGCCTTCGACGAATCGCTGCTGCAGGACGCGTTTGCTCAGAAGTAGTATTCACGCGCGGCAATCGCGGCGGCCATGCGTGCCGCTAGTGCTAGCCGAACAGCGGTGCTATCGGCTGCCCCATGTCGGTGATGGGCACGGGGCGATCGCCGTCGTAGAGGTTCTCCGAGTAGTCGATCCCGAGCGCTGCATGGATGGTGGCGAAAAAGTCCGGCACGCTGACGGGATGCGAGACGATCCGCTTCGACAATTCGTCCGTCTCTCCATACGCGCCGCAATGCCGCAAGCCGCCGCCGGCGAGCACGCAGCAAAACGTGCTCCCCTGGTGGCCGCGGCCACCACCGCTGTCGAACTCGGGCGGGCGTCCGAACTCGGTCGTCACGACGATCAGCGTCTTGTCCAGCAGACGCTTCGATTCCAGGTCGGTAAGGAGCGCACTCATCGCCGTATCGAGTTCCTGAATCAGGGCGTGCTGCTGCAGAATACCCTCGTTGTGGACGTCCCAGCCGGCTCCGTTTAGGAAGTTGAGGTTGTGCGATACCTCGATGAACCGCACGCCACGCTCCAGCAGCCGGCGAGCCAACAGGCATCGTTGTCCGAACTCGCCGCCGTAGCGAACGCGCAGCTCGGAAGGTTCTTCCTCGAGGTTGAAGCTCCGCATGAAGCTCGGTCCGCTCAACTTGAGGCTTTGCACGATCGCCTCGTCATAGTTGCGCAAACGCTGATCGTCGGTCTCGGTTTGCGATCCGCGCAAGTGGCCGAGGAGCTTTTGACGCCGCGCTTGTCGCTCGGACGTGATACCCGCGGGACGCGTCAGTCCGGCCGGTCCCTGGTTCGTGTCGGTAAGATAGAGGTAACCGGCGCGCGCGCCGAGAAAGCCCGACCCGCGCGAGACGTTGGGGTAGCCGATCAACACGTAGGGGGGCACACCATCCTCGACCGCGCCACGCTGCTGCGCGATGACGGAGCCCAGCGACGGATAGACCACAGTTCCGCTCACGGGCCGGCCCGTGTGCATGCGATTCGTCGCGGCCGCGTGTTCGTCAATCACGTCGTGATGGAGCGTCCGCACCGCGGTCACGCGGTCCATGAGCGGCGCGAGCTGACGCAAATGCTCGCAGACGCGTACCCCGGAAACCGCCGTTTCGATGCTGTCGTAGTACGAGCCGGCGAGCTTCTTCGTCGGATCGCCCAATCGTTTGGGGTCGAAGGTGTCGCAGGCCCCCATGCCCCCTCCCAGCCAGATCGACACGACATGTTCGGCCTGCCCCTGGAGCAGCGGTGCGCTCAGCGCCGGGCGAGAGCACGTGGCGAGCGCCGAGACGGTCGCGGCCGTTTTGAGAAACTGCCGGCGGTCGATCGTGCTCGATGGAGGGACGGAAACGTGCTGCTTGGCATTGGCTTCATTCATCAGGGCAACCACACGAATTCGCGAATATTGATGATGCTCCACACAACGTCCTCATACGCTTCACGCCATGCGGGGCGCAAACGGCCGTCCGCGGGTAATCCGCTCCGGGCACGGCGTTCGAGCTCGAGCGCAATCGTCGAGGCATCCGGGCTGAGGTGATTCGACCAGGTCACCCGCGGTAACGCAGCGGGGGACGCGGGGGCTTCAACTTCGCTGGCGGGAACGATTCGTTGCGCGAAACCTTCGGCCAGCGTGCTCGCCAGCGGAGCGCGTTCGGCATCGCTGGGCAAGCGGCTCACATAACGTAGAAAGAGACGGTCGACCAACGTCTCGGGCGAAGTGGCCACGACGGCCAACTCGGCCAAGCCGCTCCCCTCGACGGCGCGCGTGAGTAGAACAGAGGCCGTACTGTTGGCCATCACGCCCGGCTGCAGCACGTTGGGATCGGCCTCTCGATCGGTGCGCGGATTCTGCCGCGCGCCGCTCCAGCCAAAGGCCTCCATCAGGTCGGCCAGGGCCCGCGCGCGCGGCAGGCCAAGACTCGGCCGATCGCGCTCGTTGGCCAGATCAGCCAGCATCCACGCGCGACGCGGCACCCCCAGCGTCAGTCGATTGCTAGCGGGGCGGCGACCGTCGGGATCGAACGTCAGCTCTTCCACGTCCAGCGGCTGTCCCGACGCGGCGACCAGCGAATCGACGACTTGCTCGGCCGATAGACGCCGGCGATCGGGCGCCACGAAGAAACGCAGCTCGGGATCGGCCGCCGCGTTGTGGCCAGTCGCCCGACGTTGATAGACCTGCGACGCCAGGATAAGACGAACCATGTGCTTGATGTCGTAATCGTGCGCGATGAATTCGTTGGCCAGCCAGTCCAACAGTTCGGGATGACTGGCGGGATGCCCTTCCCAGTCATCGGCCGGCTCGACGAGCCCCGCGCCCAGCAGCCGCCGCCAGATGCGATTCACCACGACCTTGGCAAAACGTCCGTTCTGCGGCGCCGTGATATAAGCGGCCAATCGCTCGCGCGAGTCGCCGGGATTCTGCATCAGACCATCGAGCGAGCCCTCTGTCGGCGTTCCGGCAATCTCCGCGAAGGGCCAGGTCGGCGTGATCTCTTCGTCTGGCTCGAGCGTGACCTGGATCAGCGATTCACGCGACTTCTGCTGGAAAAATGCGGCAGGCACGCGGCTCGACTTGGGCACTGTGACGGGCTTGCGGGCCAACATGGCCGCCAGCGAGTAAAGGTCGCGCTGGGTCGTGCTGTGGTAGGGCGAGTCGTGGCAGCGCGCGCATTGCAGTTCGATACCCAAGAACGCCGACGAGACGATCTGCCCCTTGGCCGCCAGCGGCGCGTCGTTGTCCCCCGCAATGCCAAAACCGGCGCTCCCCCCGGCGTGCGCGTTGCCGCGCAGCAGAATCAGTTCCGTAACCAGGCGATCGAACGATTTGCCATCGCGCAGCGCATCGTAAAGAAACCAGCGGAACGGACCGGTCGTGTTGAGGCTGCTGTTGATGAGCGTCGGATTCTCGGCAAGCACATCTTGCCAGTAGCTCATCCAGTGATCGGCCCAACGATCGTCGGCCAACAGTCGGTCGATCCACTCGCGTCGCTTGTCCGGCGAATCGTCTGCCAGGAATCGCCGCAAGTCGTCTTCTTGGGGCGGAACCCCCACGGTGTCGAAATACAGTCGCCGGAGAAACGCCGCATCGTCCAAGAGGGCCGGCGCGGCGACCTCCTCGGCCGTCACGGGGGGCGCGGGCCACACAGCGCCCGACGCGATCCACGACTCGAGCGCGGCGATCTGCTCCTCAGAGAGAGGTTTTCCGCCGGGGGGCATCCGCTCGTCCGGATCCTCCGAGCGAAGGCGACGAATCAGTTCGCTGTCGGCAACGCTGCCAGCCACGATGGCCGCCAGTCCCGAATCGCCACCGGCGAGGGCATCCTCGCGCGAATCGAGACGCAGGCCGCCGTTTTCTTTTTCGCCGTGGCAACGCAGGCAGTTGTCTCGCAAGACGGAGAAAATCTGCTCGTGAAATTGCTGCGCCTCGGCCAGGGGCGTCTTGGCCGCTGCGGCCAAGGCATGTTCGATCTTTGTGGCGAGGAACGCGTCGATGGCCGAAGCGGCCGTGCCGGGGACGGAGGGTGCCGGATGCTGCCGCGCCCAGTCGCGGGCCGCATCGTGCCGTTTCTGCCAGAACGAGTCCTGGCTCGCGGCGGCAGCACGGCGATGCTCATCGTCGAGCGCCGACAGCGCCCCCTCGCTGCGCGCCAGTGCGGCCGTCACGTCGCTATCGGTCAGGTGAATGGGGGGCGACTCCGGCAATTCGGTTTGCGGTGTCTGTTGGGACTGCGGATCTCCACCGGTCGGCAATACTAGGAACGACCGGCCATCCGCCGACTCCACCGCCACGCACAGTTCTCCAGGGTCGACGCGAAATTTCGCGCCCCCGATCAACGTTTCGAGCACGACGCGGCATTTGCCATCGCTGCCGATCGTCGCCTCGCCGAGTACCTCCTGCTGTCGATGTTCGGCACTGCGCAGACCCGGCAACGGCGGCGGCGTGATGGGGGTGATCGGTTCCTCGCCACTCGGCGAGCCGGCCACCGGCTTTGCGCGCGCCACGACCACTCCGTTGACCCACAAGCGGCTCAGCCCGCGCACTCGCATGATGAAACGGTGCGTGCCCGGCGCCAGGCGAATGTCGGCCGCCAGCCGCGCGAGCACGGGCGCTTTCCATTGATCGCGAATGCCCCAGTCATCGAACCGCACCGGCAGGCGATCGAACAGCATCGCCTCGGCTTGCCAACGCATCGTCTCGGTGGGAAGCGTCTCATCCTCGTTCAACCAGCGATCGTGCGTCGGCATGCCTTCGTGGCAGGCGACGAGGACTTGCCCGGCGGGGAGTTCGCCCAACTCGGGCATCACTTCGGGCGCCGGCTTGGCCATCACTTCGACGCCTGTGAAACGATAACGCGATTTCATCGCCGACTCGTCCACGATCTGGCGATGTATAACGATGGAATCGAGCGCGCCGCGAAAACTATTGCTCGCTGCTCCCCGCAGTGCCGAACCGATCCAGATCGAGTCGTTATCGACGACGGGGGCTTCCTTGGTCGGACCACCCATGTCCCATACGCCCACTTCCGCCTTGCCGTCGATCCAGCCCCGGATGCTCTCCGGTTCACCAAAGCGGTACGAGACGGCGATGTGGTGCCAGGTCTTGCCCGGCTTGAAACCGTTCTTCGTCGTCCAGCGATGCCAGTGCGCGTCGGAGTTTCGCTCCTCCTCTTTGGGCGGCGTGGCGAAGAGAAAACTCACCCCCGCCTTGCCCTTGGTCTCGCGGACGCGGAGCGCCCAATTTTGATTGTCGCGGGCAAAGCCCTTCGAGCCGGTGCGCCCCTTGCCGATGACATAGACATTCTCGCGGCGTCCCAACTCGCTGACCTGCACCCAGGCTTCGAGCGTGATCGCGTCGCCGGTGGTAAAGTCGAACGGGCTTTGCACGCCCGGATCGTCGAACGATAGATACGCCCCCTCGCCGTCGAGCTTAACCGCGGTGTTATTCGGCTCGAAGTCGGGATAGTCGGGCGGCCGCGGTCCCGGCACGTCGCGATGCACGCCACCGTTCATCTTGAGTGGCGTGGTCTCTTCGGCGCCGAAATCCCAACGGGCGATGATCGTCTCATCGGCTAAGGCCGGCAAGGGCGAGATCAACACCGCGACCAGGGTCAGGAATACGACGCAGGTCGCAGGCAGGGCTATCGGGCGAGCGGCCATTCGTGTCAGGGTGGGCTGGGAGCCAAACGCACCTGGCGAGCGCTCGGCAAGCGGCGTTACTTGGCAGGTAGTCGGGACGAGATGCGAAGACGCCCCGGTGACCAGACTCACTATTGTTACATGCCGCAACGCGACGCAAAACCCAATTTGCGTTCTTTCGGCTATTGGCGCATCGTTTCTCCCGGCGACGCGCGCGAAGCTGCACTGCTAGTGCTCAACGCCTGTCGGCGTCAAAGGATGATCTACGATAGCCGCCCCGCGTCGTCGTAGAGGTAGCTCGTCTCCTGCCCCAGTCCGGTGGTGACGCTCGTCAAGCGGCCCGTGGCGTCGTAGCCGTAAAACTCCTGCCGGTAGGTCTGGAGGTCGGAGCCGAGGATTTTGGCTTCGCTCAGCCAGCCGCGCTGCGGATGGAAGCGGTAGCTCGTGATCGTGTATTCCGGATCGAGGACCGACGTGAGGCGGCCGCAGGCGCAGTAGTCGTAGACCCACACCGGGCGGTCCGCGTCGCCGTGCGCCGTCGGATCCGGGTCGGGCTCCCACCACTCGGTCAGCCGATCGAGCGCGTCGTAGACGTAATCGGTCCGACGTCCCAACTCGTCCAGGCTGTGGGTCATGACCCGCGTCTCTGCGTCGTAGAAGAACTGCCGCGTGCCGGCCACCGCGCTCCCCGCCCCGAAGGTGATGGCGCTCACCAAGCCCGTCGCGCCGAGATAGTCGACGTCGGTGACGCGGCCGTCGGGATCGGTCCGCGTGTCGAGCAGGCCGGCGGCGCCGCTGCTGGTGTAGGTGTAGCTCGTCGTCAGGTCGTCGACGGCGGGCAGGTTTACATTATCGAGATTCCCGATCGCCCGGCGCACTTCCCGCACGTTGCCGGCGGCATCGCGGAGATATACGGTGTGGCGCGCCCCCTTGTCGAGATGCCGGACGACCAGGTTGAACTCGTCCTCGTAGTGCCACTCCTCGAGGAAGGACTGCGCGCCCCCCACCGACTGCACGCGGACGAGATTCATGCGATGCCCGGGCCGAGCGTCGTAGAGGAACTGGACTATCAGCGGGCCGCGCTGCGGGCCCGGCGCGGGATCCGCCGTCGTGATCTTCGTCACCAGGCCGTCGGCATTCCGCTCGTACGTGGTCCTGTGCCCCAGCTCGTCCGTGTATTCCGTCACCCCAGCAAAGCGGTCGAACTGGTACTCCTTATTCCACGCCAAAACCTGTCCAGTCATTGAACTCCACCTCAGACTTGACGGCATGCCGGCCGACATTGAAGATGCACTTGGCAGATCCGGTGCATCCCGCCGAGCGCGCATAGCTTGTCTGCCCTCGCAGTGAATTGGTGCCGATATGGGCAATAATCCGTATTCATCGCCCTCCTCGAATCAAGAGCTTCGAAGAGACGTCAGACCTGAGAGACCCTCAAGGCAATGGCTTTGGCACTTTGCTCAAATTGCTTTGCCGGTGACTTGGTTTGCGCTATCAGTGGTAACAAGCACGTATGCCGACAATATTCGATCTGGTCGTCCCATCGGCATGATTCTGGGGCAGCTTGCAGTGGTTGCTGTAGGCAGCACTGCTTCGCTCGCGTGCCTGGCTTTGTGCCTCAGGCGGTCTTTATGGTATCTAGTAACCGCACCGCTTTGGCTGTATTTCATCACAGAGCTTCTAATTGTTCTAATTAAGATCCGCTTATTGATTTCTTCCTAAAAATATGGCATGTTGCGCGCAACAATCGCCGCTCATTCTTGTCGCTGCATAACGCGTTTCTACCATCCTAGTAGATATTTCCACACCTCCCAGCTTGGAAAAAAGCCGGGATTGCCTTTGGGTGTTGTTAGTGGATCGGTGCGCCGTTCGTACCAACCGCCACGGCATTTTGCGACTTCGTCGGGTGTCGTGAGCTTTGCCCACGGCATATAAAGACCAAACGGCAATGGATGATTTGCGATGCCATCGATTGTTCCGCCATCGATGTAGAATATTTGCCCGGATTTCCAAAACGTTACTTTCAATGCTGCATGCTCAGACCACCCTGGCATCGGCGGATCTCCGGTAAATCCGAATTCTAGGT
>JAHBXR010000036.1 GCA_019636335.1 Pirellulales bacterium | reverse complement strand
GAACTCACCCGACTGGTCAATAATCTGAAACGGACCCTGCA
Source organism: Pirellulales bacterium (assembly GCA_019636335.1). Taxonomy (NCBI): domain Bacteria; kingdom Pseudomonadati; phylum Planctomycetota; class Planctomycetia; order Pirellulales; species Pirellulales bacterium. The sequence goes on along the minus strand of JAHBXR010000036.1, from coordinate 42,678 downwards.
CCCGAGCCCCAGGAACCCGATCAGCGGCGGAGCGTGCGCGATTGTTGGTCGGGGCAACCTCGAACGTTGGTTCGGACACCGTTTCCTGCAGAGGCGCGGTGGCCGGCTCCAATCCCGGAGCATGAGTCGGTTCGAGCAACGGCTGATCCGCCTCGATGACCGCGACATGTTCGATCGGAGAGACCACGGCGTCGTTCGCCGCTTCAGCCAGAGGAATCATACTCGCCGGCTCCGTGGAGAAAGCGACCGCCCGAGGCACTTCCGTCTCCTGCAGCGCCGGCGGTGAAATACTTTCCGCGACGAGCGCAGGCTGGAAGACCGCGTCTGCGGGGACTTGTGTGGCAGGACGCTCCGCCGCCCCATCCAGCGGCCACGGCAGTCGCCGCGCGGGGGGAACGCTGGTCACCGGTTTCTCTTCTGCGGCGATGCTCGGTGTTGCAGACAGTGCGGGCATCGCGGCTGGCGCCGACCGGGGAGGTTCGCTCTCCGACAAACCAAAATTACCCTGCGGCACGGCGAAGTTCGCGGGCGCGATCTCGCGGCGCGGCGCGCGGGGCTCTTCGACCAAGGGCGCGATCCGCTGAGCCGTAGGAGCCACGGTTTGCGGAACACGCATGGGGGCCGCTGCTGGCGGCACTACTTCGAGTGCGCGCGAAACGGGTTCGGCAACTCGATTCGCCTTCTCGAGCGGGCGAGCATGATCGGTAACCAAGGCCGCCGGAGCCGCGGAAATGGCCGGAGGCAGTGGATCCTGCGCCGGCGCGTCTTCGACCATCACCGCTGCGCCCGAGGGGGGCTGCGTATCGACGGCGATCTTGTAGGGAGCCTGAGTCGCGGTCGAGAGTCGTTGTCGCAGTTCCTGGTCGCGCCGCGCATACCGGTTCAGCTTGTCGACCGCGCTGGTCGTTGCGTCCGTCGCGGGGGGCAGAGCCGGTGAGAGAGCGGTGGAAGTAGGCGACGCACCGGCCGTAGCGGTAGGCACTTTGCCCGGCTTCATCCCGCGCGGCAGGGGGACCCCGCCGGCGTAGACCTCACAGGCAAGCGCGCCACTGAGACAACAGCCCCCCAAGAGCGCGATTGCCGCGCGGCCGAGGTGTCCCGAGCGCTGCTCGAACTTCTTGCGCAAGAGCGCCAACATCATCGCACGATCCCCCCCGAGAGTTCGCACCGACGTTTCCCGACGCTACCTCGATTCGAGGCAGCCGACGAGTCGTCGCAGCGCGTCACACGTCAGCGGAGGTTCTCCGCCGGCGCACGCACACCATCAGGCGACTTATTCCACTCCACTCGGCCAATGATCCTAGGGCGCCAACGGAAGCCCGGAATGCGTGAGAGCACCGTTCTGCAAAGTGGTTCATTGGCCGCGCGGACAGCAATAACTCTTCGTATCGTGCCACTCACCCCTTCCGATTGAGTAAAATGTAGCGATCGTAGCAATCGGACCGGTCGTAACGGTCCTAGGGGCGCTAGCACATCCCCTTCTGTGCGCGCAGTGCTAGCGGCAGAAACCTGGCTTTGATGCCCAACGGCCGCACGACGGCGGCCAACAAGCCGACGCCGTTCAGGGACTACCAAACGGATCCGACTCAACAGCGGGCGGAGAAGGTGTGGCGTCTCCGGCGGGAGCAGGATCTTCGACCGGGGCTTCTGGCGTCTCCGGAACTTCCGCTCCTTCGGGCGCCCCCGGTACGGGCTCTTGATAATCGGGATGGACCATCAAGACCGGGGGCTTTTGATTCGCCCGAAGAATCGCCTCGCGCAGATTGGCGCCACTCGCGCGCACCAGATCATCGTCGGCGTCGAGCAGCGACTGGCGCACCGAACGGAGATCGGCTTCTTCGGCCTCGACGCCATGCAGGGCCTGCAGCAAGGCGCGGACCACGGGGTGCCTGGCCTCACCGCTCGGAGTAGAAGCCGCGGGGGGTGGCGTCGCGGGTGGATTTTGCACCGCCGCCTCGACCGGTTGCGCCCCGCTGCCGCAGCCGAGGCAGGCCGGCACGAGAGAAAGGGCCACGATCCACAATGCCGCACCGCGCATGGATACCTCAATCTTCCGACACAGCGGCCGAACGCGAAGCCGTCGGCTGGCGGAAATGAAAAAGCGTGCCGACGAAAGATGCCTGGCACGCTTTTCCACGGTAGTTCGAGGGTCACAGGGGGACAAGAGCTGCGCCGCGGCTCTCCCTACGAACCGTGCCATCAAGGCCCGATTCCGGCGGTTTCTTGCCCCACGACTTGGCGTCTAACGCACGTCGTACAGGCGGCGAATCCGCTCGCTGGTCGGCTCGAGGCGTTTGCCTTCGGTGGGAATGGCGGATTGGGCGGCGCCCCCTGCGACGGGCATCTGCGCCGAAACCTGCCGCACGGCGGTACGACGGGACGAAGCCGATTCGAACGGCTCGCCCGTGGGGGCCTCGTTCGTATACGGCCTCAGCGGCGGGAAGCGCCACGGGCTGTGGTAATCGGTGACCAACTGCTGCGAATAGAGCCCCGGCCACATGTAGGTGTAGAGGGGGGGCACGGGAAACTTGTAACTCCCGTTGCAGCCGCAGTTGTACCAACTCTCCTGGGCCGAGGCGCGCTGCCGCTTGCAGCATCGTCCGCAACCCAAGCCGCACCCTTTCGAGCATCCGCCTTCGCCGTCGGATTCGCAGCAGCTTGCGTCGCCACCGGTAGAAGCGCACGAAGTGCAGGAATCGCCGTCGCTGATGAAGGCAGCTTCGCCGTAGGCGCCGCCGACGGATGGGGAATACTCGCCGTGGTAAATCACCTCGCCGGCAGATGCCGCGCCCGAAATCGAAACAGAGACGGCCAGCAGGCCCAGCGACCAGCACAACAGGGTTCGAATCGACGGCATCGCGGCATCCTTGCGCAGTGCGAGAGGGATGGTTTCCACATCTGCTTCATCGGCGCACAGGCGCTACGATCCGCACGAAGAAAACATCCGCGTCTCTTTCGGAGACCGGCAAAGTAACCGCGATCGGCAAGGTTTGCCAAATTTGACAGCCAGAGGGCAAGAGCGTCGTGCGGCGCCAGAAGCGCACGAGTACGGGCGTTATTCGTGCTCGTACTTGATGAGCCAGGGATCGCGCGTCGATTCCTGCCATTGGCGCAAACGACCCGTCAGTTGGGCCAGCGTCTGCTGGTGCTCGGGGCGCTCCGCGAGATTCTCGAGCTCCCCCGGATCGGACTCCAGATCGTACAGCTCAAGCCGGGGTCGCATCACGTAATCGGCCACGAGGCGACGGCCATATTTTTGATCTCCCCGGGCAAGCACCCCCTGCCACGTGGGCGAGCCGTACAGGTCCGAGGCAAACGGAAATGGCAGCGTGTGGGCCAGATTCAAGAGGCACTTGTACCGCGGCGTGCGAAGGACACGCATCGGGTAGTACATCGTCACCTCGTGAAAGGTGTGTGAGCCGAAGACCTCATCCCAACCGGCAGGCTCTTCCTGGTCGAGCACCGGCCGGAACGAGCGACCATGCAGCGGATACTTTGGCCCCTCGGCCCCGGCATAGTCGAGAATCGTCGGCGTCAAATCGGTCCAAGAGACCAGGGCCCGCGTCACCACGCCCCGCTTCTTTTGTGCGGGATCGCGCACGATCAAGGGCAGGTGCATGCCGGGCTCGTAGAGCGTCGTCTTGGCCCCCGGCCAGGGCATCCCGTTGTCGCTCAAGAAGAGCACCAAGGTATCGTCGGCATGCCCGGTTTGCTCGAGGACCTCGAGCAAGCGTCCGACCCCCTGGTCAACGCGGGCCACCGACTCATAGTATTCGGCCAACTCTTCACGCACTTCAGGTTCGTCCGGTAAGAACCCGGGCACGCTGATCTTGGCGGGGTCGAACTTCTCGGCCGACACCCCAGGGTGCGGCGTGTCATTCGCAAACCCCTGCTTCGCACGGTGAGGATCCGTAGGGCAGAAGTACAGAAAAAAGGGACGCTCGTCGTCCGACTCGATCAAATCGCGAGCGTTCTCCGCCATGCGCACCGGGTTGCGCCCCCCCTGGATGCCTTCGTTCGCATAGGTATCGAACCGATAAACCGCCTCGGGCTCGACGTGTACCTTGCCGATCGAGCAGGTGCGGTAGCCCGCTGCCGACAGCAGCCGCGGCAGCGAGGTCAACTCTTCGCGCGTGCGAAAATGATGGGCCGCGTGCGCCAGTCCGTATTGTCCGTTGGCGTGATTGTGCAGGCCCGTGAGAATGACCGATCGGCTCGGGCTGCAACTGGCGGTCGTGCAAAAGGCGTTGGCGAACCGCGTTCCCTGGGCCGCCAGACGATCGATGTTCGGGGTCCGCGCGACCGGGTCGCCGTAGCACCCCAGCGTCAGCCCCAGATCGTCGGCGACGATGACCACCACGTTTTTCTCGGCGGCGCTCGCCTCACGGGGCAATCCGCCGAAAGCCAGACACACGATCGCCCATAGGCCCCCCACGATCATCCAACAAATACGGGGCGACATGACGCGGCGAGCAAGCACGAGAGCGGCACCTTTTAGAGCAGGCTTTCCAACAAGAGCCGCAGCTTGCGCATTTCGGACAAGTGGTCGAACGTGGGATCGTCCGTTGCCGCCATGTGTACACACAGGGCGCGCTGGTAGTTCACCTTGTTCAATTGCGTCGCCAGCCGGCCGTATTCGATGTCTCCCTGCCCCACGCGGACCTGCAGTTTGTCCTTGGTCGTATCGCGCAGTTGTACGTGGTAGACGTACTTCATGATCTGATCGTAGCTGCCACCCTTGTGAGGTCCACAGATATAGTGACTCGGGTCGAGGGCGATTCCCAGCCCCTTCACATTATCGCAGAGCACTACGGCGGTGTCGGGATCCTGCGTGACGCGCCCCACCTCGTTCTTGACCCCCACCAAAAGCCCTTCGAGCGAGGCAATGCGCACGAGCTCGCGCAGGCGTTCGACCTCGGCATTGAACGGCGTGCCCAACTCTCCCGCGCGGATCACCATGGTATAGACCTTGGTGGCCTTGGCCAGACGGCAGCAGGCGGCGAACTGCTCGTAGTACAGATCCCCCGGCGCCGTGGGCTCGACAACGTAGGCAATCGGCGTCAGCCGGTGCGTCTCGCGGCAGGCCAGGATCGCGGCATCGAGATCCGCCAGCACCTCCGACGGCTTGAGCTGCACGCCATCCTCGCGAATGCCGATTTCGACACTCGTGAACTCGAGATCCACCAACCGACCCAGCGCCACATCAAGGGGCAGGTCGGGAAAACATTCCGTTGAGGCAGCGACGAACACTCCGTTTCTCCTTCTCGTCGACAGGAATACGTCACGGACGCGCGGTAGGGCCAATTCACCCCGCCGCCGGCGCATGACGCGCGACCGGCGGTAGCTTACCCCCACGATACGACCTCTGGCAACACCGTGGGGACTTGAGAAGCAGTGCCGGGCAGGCAACCCGCAACGGTCTCGCGCGCGAATTTCGACACCCCTGCCGCGCAACGCTCGCGGCGCGGCGGTATCTTGGTCTACAATTGGTCCGCGATCGGCGACCGCAGGCGGCGGTAGCCGGCGAGGACATCACGAAAAGGAGCGTTCGCGATGGAAGGTTCGACACCGGCGCCTGGTGCATCACAGCCAGGCCAATTCACGCGACCGGTCGTGGTCGACGCCGCGCCGCGCCGGCGGGGCGTCTGGGGCTGCCTGGTGATCTCCGGACTGCTGGTACTGTTGCTCTTCTCGCTCATGCTCAACCTGGGACTGATGGCAGCCGTCCCTGGCGATCTCTTCTCGCAAAGCGAATCGACCGTTCGCGAGCGATTCCACTCGATGAACCGCTTCGGTCGCGAAAAGGTGGCCATCATCGAGATCGAGGGCACCATCCTCGAGACCGAAGGGGGCTTCGTAAAAAAGCAAATCGACCAGGTCGTCAAGGATGAAGGCGTGAAGGGGGTCGTCCTGCGGGTCAACTCCCCCGGCGGAACCGTCAGCGCCAGCGACTACCTGCTCCACCACCTGCAACAAATGACGGCCGAACGGGAAATTCCTCTGGTCGTCAGCATGGGGGGCATCTGCGCCAGCGGCGGATACTACGTCTCGATGGCGGTCGGCGACGCTCCCGACACGATCTACGCCGAGCCCACCACCTGGACCGGTTCGATCGGCGTGGTGATCCCGCACTACGATCTCTCGGGCCTGCTCACCGAATGGAAGATCGCCGACGATTCGATCAAGAGCGCCCCGCTGAAGACCATGGGCAGCCCCACCAAGCCGATGACCGAAGAGGAACGCGCCGTGCTGCAGGGGCTGGTCGATGACAGCTTCAAACGCTTCAAGGAGATCGTCGTCGGGGGACGTCCCGTCTTCAAAGACAACTCGGATGGTCTCGACAAGGTCACCACGGGGCAAATCTTTACCGCCGATCAAGCCGTGAATGACAAGATCGTCGATCGGATCGGTTTCCTCGAAGACGCCATCGATCGAGTGATCGAATTGGCCAGCCTCGACCGCGATCAGGTCCGCGTCGTGAAATATGCCAAGCCGCCAACGCTGGCCGATGCGTTGTTCGGCAGCTCGAGTCAAAGCCAGAACCTGAGCCTCGCCGCGTTGCTCGATCTGAGCGCCCCGCAGGCGTATTACATCTACACCACGCTGCCCGCGGCACTGACATCGCGACAGCACTAGGTGCTTGCCCGCCACCGACCACTTCCGTCTTCGGCAGTCATCGTGGCCTCCGTGCGTCATCGCGCGTGGGCCTTCGTCGTGCGATCGCCAAGAGGGCCGGCGAATTAAGGCGCCGGAGCTTGCTGGGGCGGCGGACGTCGCTCGTGACGATCCGTCCGGCCTCCCGCTCGATCTGGGGGAGGACCGGGGGGGCGGCCATCCGGACGACCGACTGGGGGGCCACCGCGATAGTCCCCACGACCACGAAACGAGCGGCCCTCGAAAAGATCGGGCATCTGCGCCCGCAGGTATTCCCAGCGCAACTCATGCCACATCTCGTCGGGCGATTGGCTGAGCAGTTGCTCGCGTCGCTCGTCGTCGAGCTTGTGTTCGAAGAATTCGGTCAGATCGGCCTCGCTGATGTCATCCAGCAACGAACCGAACTGGCGGCGCGACATCCGCTGGCCGAAATCGTGCAGCCAGCGAGCGATCACGCGCCGTTGCGTCTCGATCGAATCGGCGCGTTCGAGTTGGGCACGACTCGCGGGGCTCAATTGAGCCTTCAACTCGTCGACCGCCTCGCGGCTGACCTGTTCGAGCGGACGGGGCCCTTCTCCTTCGCGTATGCGCCGGGCCATCCAATAGGCGACCGCGGCCCGGCGGCGTGCCTCGGGCTGAGAACGGAGCTCCTCCCGGCGGCGATCGTCGTCGATGTCGGCGAACACGCGTTCTTCGAACTGCGTGCGCAGCCAGTTGGCCAGCACGAGATAATCTTGCAGCCCCAACCGATTCTCGTTGCGGCCCGCCTCTTCGGCCAACTCCTGCTTGACCTTGGCCAGTCGCTCGGCCGGCGGCAGAGCCTGGATCTCGGCACGTTTTCCGGCCGAAAGAGAGGCCACCCAGTCGTAGTAATGCTCGACGATGCCTTCGAGCTTCGCACGATCGGGACTACGGTCGATCCGTTGGCGCAACTCGCGCAGCCGTTGCTGTTCGATTCGGTCGAGAGCGTGAAAGCGATCCACGGCCCGCGCCAGGCTATCGCGTTCGGCGGTGCTCATGGCGGCAATCCGCGCGCGGCGTTGTTCGATCGCTGCTTCGGTATCGGAGGAAGCTGTCGACGTCGATTCCGCCGCGGCTACTACCGCCACCACGCAGGCCAGCAGCCCGACTGCCACCAGCCCAGCCAACCAGCCCCGGCCGTCCCAGGCGGTCCAAGGCCTGCTCCGTTTAGCGAGCATGGGCCGCCTCCTCGGTAAAAAGGCCTTCCTGCTCGAGCAATTCGAGGAATTCGTAATCCTGCATCTGTCGATAGGCGTCGAGATGTTCGAGCAAGGGCAGATCGCGCGCCAAACGAGCATCGCGCCGTTCGGCCAGGCCCCCTACGAGCAGGTAACCCAACACCACCGCCCCGGCGAATCCTGCCGCGACGAGCAACCGCGCGCGGCGCCGTTGTCGAGGCACGGCATCGCGCTGCTCGCGCCATTCTTCTTCCGCGGCGACGGCCACCAGTTCGACCGTGGTTTGGGCAAAGCGCGTGTCGACCTCGGCACGCGGCAATTGATCGAGCGCATCCCAGACACGCTCGAGCTGGCGCAGCTCGCGGCGGGCCGTCTCGTCGCGAGCCAGTAGTTCCTCGACCGCGCGCTGTTCCGTCTCGCCCAGCTCGCCATCGAGATAGGCGGTGAGGGTCTCGCGCAGGGCGTCGGCAGTGGATGGTTGCTGGCTGGCGGTCATGGGGTTCTTCGATACCGAATCAAGTCGAGGGCTCCGTCCGCGGTCGCGATCCTTCTTCCAGGTAGGGTTCGAGCACTTCTTTCAGGTTCACCCGCGCCCGCATGAGCAGCGATTTCACTGCCTGCGGCGTCATGTCCATCGTCGTGGCGATATCGGCGTAGCTCATGTTCTCGAACTTATTGAGCAGCACGGCCATCCGCTGCCGCTCGCTCAGGACCGCCAGCGAAAGCCGGACGATGTCGCGCATCTCGGCCTTGTCCAATTGCCGCGCCGGCATCAAGCCGCTGGCCGCCTGGGCCAACTCGGCCAGGGGGTTCGCCGCCTGCGGGCCACTCCCCTGCGTCGGCAGGTTTACCTCTTTGCGCCGCGACCTCGAGCGGCGTGCATTCGCCGCCAGGTTGTTCGCGATCGTGTAGAGCCAGGTCGAGAACTTGGCGCCGGGCACGTATGTGTGCCGCGCGCGATATACCCGCAGAAACACCTCCTGCGTGAGATCCTCGGCCGTCTCGCGATTGCCGATCAGGTGCTCGAGAATCGTCACCAGACGATTCTGATAGCGGAGCATCAGCTCTTCGAACGCCCGGGCATCACCGTCGCGCACGGCCATCATCAGCCGCACGTCGGGATCGCGCAGCTCGTAATGAGGGCCCGACGATCCTTCGGCCGTGGCCAACTGGGTGCCCATCGTGCGATGTTCCTAGCCCGCGACTCGTACGGCCATAAATTCCCCTGGCAGCTCCTACGATTAGTCTACGGACAGAAGGCGTCGCGGCCAAACGCTGTCTGCCCACTCGTAGATTGAACCCCGCCGGCCGGCCCAGGTTTCTATGCCAGTCGATGGGCGTCCGAGCGCCGCCGGTTATGAGAGGATCGGTAGCGTCGAGAGTGCCTGCGAACGACGCAACTGTCCGCAGGCGGCGTCGATCTCGTGCCCTTTGCGCTGACGAATTTGAATCCGCACCCCTGCCTGCTCGAGAATCGAACGAAAGCGTTCGATCGCCTTGTTCGACGGCCGGGCATAACCCAGCCCCGAAACGGCGTTGTAGGGGATCACGTTGATCAAGGCGTTCCGGCCGGCCAGCAACCCGGCCAGACGCCGGGCATCCTCCGGACGATCGTTCACTTCGCCGAGCAGCACGTACTCGTAGGTCAGGCGACGCCCGGTCGCCGCGAAGTAGCGATCGGCCGCGGCCAGGACGGCGGCCAGCCCGATGTTCTTGTTCACCGGCACCAGTTGATTGCGCAGCTCATCGTCGGCCGCATGCAGCGAGACCGCTAGCTGGTAATGAATATCCTCACGCGCCAGGCGATCGATGGCAGGCGGAAGCCCCACGGTCGAGATCGTGATGCGCCGCGCGCTGATCCCCAGCCCCACGGGCGACGTGGCCTCGGCCAAGGCGGGCAGCAAGCGATCGAGGTTCGCCAGCGGTTCTCCCATGCCCATCACGACGATGTGGCTCAGGCGTTCGTCGGGAGCCAGCCGTTGCTGCAGGCGGAGCATCTGTTCGACGATTTCGCCCGTCGTCAGATTGCGGGCCACGCCGTCGAGTCCGCTGGCGCAAAAGACGCACCCCATCGCGCAGCCAACCTGCGTGCTGATGCAGATCGTGCGGCGCTCGCCGTCGCGCAGCAACACGCATTCGATGCGGTGACCGTCGGCCAGTCGCAATAGCAACTTCTCGGTGCCGTCGGGCGCGTGCTGATGCGTGGCGATCTCGGTGGTCCAGAATTGAAAGTCGGCGGCAAGATCGGTCCGCATCGACTTCGACAGATCGGACATCGCCTCGAAGCCGTCGGCCCGGCCGGCAAACAGCCAACGCCGGATCTGTCCTGCTCGATACGTCGGCACTCCGCGCGCAGCGCACCACGCGGCGAGCTTCGCGTCGGGATGGTCGAGCAGATGTTCCACGGCGGCGGGTTTCCTATTTCACCGCGAAGGCGCCAAGTCACGTAGGTCAGGTACGCGCGTACCTGACAACATTCGACGTGGCCAACTCGACAGATTGTCAGGTACGGGGTACCTGACGAGTTGCGTTTTCGCAGTATCCACTATCATTGTCTCCATCGGCGGCAGGGCCTCCAAGCCCCCACAGTCGGCAGTTTCGCTTCGCTTGACGCCTGCGATCCAATGCGGAGAATGGCGGCGGTAACGCCATTTGTCGTACATTCCTGCTTTGAAGCCACCACTCAGGGGTGAAATCCCCCTCGCAACCGGAAAGTGTGAACCGATGGCCAAGTTTGCCGTCATCCTGCCGGCTGCGGGCAAGAGCAGCCGCTTTCGCGACAAGCACTACAAGAAGCCCTTTGCCCCGCTCGACAATCGCGCGGTGTGGCTCCACTCGGCCGAGAAGTTCCTCAACCGAGACGACGTGAAGCAGTTCATTGTCGTCATCTCGCCCGAGGATCAAGAGTATTTCAAGTTCAAGTTCGCGGCGAACGTCTCGATCATGGGCATCGAGGTTGTGCTGGGAGGGGCCGAGCGGGCCGATTCGGTCGAAAAAGGACTGGCGCGCGTCAAGCCCGACATCGACTGCGTCTGCATCCACGACGCGGCGCGCCCCTGCCTGGCCGAGGAATGGATCGACAAGGTCTTCGAGGCGGGCGCCCGGACCGGGGCGGCGATCTACGGCGTACCGGTCGCCAGCACCCTGAAGCGCGTCGGTGCGGACCACAACGTGGTCGAGACCGTCAGCCGCGAGCACCTGTGGGAGGCGCAGACGCCGCAGGTCTTCCAGCGGCAAATCCTGCTCGATGCCTTTGCCAAGCGAGATGGCTTCGTGGCCACCGACGAAGCCCAACTCGTCGAGCGCATCGGCGAGACCGTACACGTTTTGCACGGCTCGCCCCTGAATCTGAAAATCGCCACGCAGGACGATCTGCGTCTGGCGTCCCAGGTGATGAAGGTGCTGCCCAAGCCCAAGCTCAATACGCCATCGCACCCTTTTGCCGACGACATGTGGCGCTAGTGCTGTGTCCAACGGCGTATTCTGCGGATCATTTCTTCCCTTCATTTCTTCGTGAACGGCGAAAGCAGGCACGTGATCGACATCTTTTCCGACCTCAAGTGGCGGGGGCTGATCCACCAAACAACCGACGACGCGGGTCTGCCCGGCTGGCTCTCCGCGGGCATGCGCACCGTCTATGCCGGCTTCGACCCCACGGCCAGCAGTCTGCACGTCGGCCATCTGATGGCGCTGATGACGTTACGCCGGTTCCAGCGCGCCGGGCATCGTCCGATTGCCCTGGTGGGCGGCGCCACCGGCATGATCGGCGACCCCAGCGGCAAGAGCGAGGAACGCAACCTCCTTTCGCTCGAAGTGCTGCATGAAAACGTCCATGGCATGGCACAACAAATGCGCCGGCTGCTCGACTTCGATCCCGCGCCAAACGCAGCCCTGTTGGTCAACAACTTCGAGTGGATGCGCGGATTCAGCTTCCTCGATTTTCTGCGCGACGTGGGCAAGCACTTTCCGGTCAACGTCATGCTCACGAAAGATTCGGTCCGCAGCCGACTCGAACGGAGCGACTCGGGCCTGAGCTACACCGAGTTCAGCTACATGCTACTGCAGGCCTTCGACTTCGTGCATCTGAAACGCGAGTTCGCTTGCGAACTACAGATCGGCGGCAGTGATCAATGGGGCAACATCACGGCAGGCATTGATCTCGCCCGGCGGCTCGACGGTGTGCAACTCTACGGCATGACGGCGCCGCTACTCACCAAGAGCGATGGCTCGAAGATGGGCAAGACCGAGGGGGGAGCCGTGTGGCTCTCGCCCGAGCGGACCAGCCCCTACCAGTTCTACCAGTACTGGATCAACGTCGACGATGCCGACGCTGGCAAATGTCTGCGCACCTTCACCGAGCTCGCGCACGAGGAGATCGAAGCGCTCGACGCCGCGCGGACCGCCGATCCCGCGCGGCGCGAAAGTCAAAAACGTCTGGCGGAAGAGCTCACTCGGCTCATCCACGGCGACGAGGGGCTGGCTGCCGCGCAGCGTGCCACGCAGATCTTCTTCGGCGCCGAAATCGATCGCCTGAACGACGACGAACTGGCCCAGATCTTTGCCGACGTGCCGAGCAAGGTGCTCCCCCGCACGCGCCTCGAGGAAGGGGGCTTCACGATCGTCGAGGCCCTGGTCGAGGCCGCCTTGGCCAAGAGCAAAGGGGAGGCCCGCCGCACCGTGGAACAAGGGGGCGCCTACGTCAGTAACCGGCGGATCGAGTCGATCGATACGCCGCTGACGGTGGCCCATCTCGCCGGCTCGACCACGATGGTCCTGCGCACCGGCAAGAAGAAGTACGCCCTGCTGCGGTTCGCGTAAGGCCGCTGCTGGCAGTGCTGGCATGTGGGATCCGTCCCAGCCCACGCTGGCTGGCGGCGGAGTTCTGCAAATCGCCCAGCCTCGATTGACCCGCTCGGCGTGCCGCGCGTACCATCCGCCACCCTGCGTGCCCGGTTCGGCCCCGCGCGTCGATCCACGCAGGACTTTCCTCAGCCCAGGTAACGCCATGAGCAGACGCAAGCGAGCGTTCGTCGTCGTGGCGACTCTTGCGCTGGTCGTGTGCGCGGCGGCGCTCGGCAGCCTCTGGGCCGTGCGGCACGAGCCCACCTTCTATCGCGAGGCACTCGACCGCTCGCAGGTCGAACAGCGCCGCGCGAGCGACGAGTTGCTCGAGAACGCCTCGGCCTTGGCCAGCCGCGCGCGCCTCTCGGGCGACTGGCGGGCATTGTTCACCGCGCAGCAGATCAACGGCTGGCTCGCCTGCGATGTCCCCCACAATCATCCCGATCTGCTGCCCCCCGAGATCTCGCAGCCCTGCGTGGCGATCGACGATCACCACGTGCGCTTCGCGTGTCGCTACGAGACCGGCGGCGTCAACCTCGTCTTATCGCTGGAAGTCGAAGTTCATCTGACGGCGCCAAACGAGTTCTCCGTCCGATTCCATCGCGCTCGGGCAGGGGCCATTCCTCTGCCATTGGCCAGCCTGCTCGATCATCTGACCGATCGGGCGCGCAGCATGGATCTGCACGTGCGCTGGCTCCAGTCCAGGGGCGATCCCGTGGCGGTGATCTCCGTTCCCCCACCCCGCACCGATGATGCCACGCGCCTCTCGATCGAATCGCTGAGACTCGCCGGCGGCGAGCTGTACGTTGCCGGCCACACCAACTCGGGCGACAACTACGAGCCGCAACAACCGGCGCCGTCGCCCGCCGTCGCGGGCGAACCTTCGGCAAACGAGAAGCTGAAGCGCTGAGCCGCCTGGTCCAGGCAGACGATCGCCACGATGCCGCGCAACCGTGGCGAATCGAGCTGCACCGTCAAGACGCGCTCGGTCTCCTCGATCACCATGTACGTGCCTGCTTCCACACGCGACACGCTCCCCCGGTTGCCAGATACCTGCCCTTCGTAATCGAGGTACTCCCGGCGATGGTCCGCCAGCGCCGTGCCGAAGACGATCGTCGCCGCTCGGGGAGCCGCGTCGAGCGCCCAAGTGCGCAGCGCCTCGTCCCGTTCGAGCATGAAGTCCCAATGCGTCGCCCGGGCGCTCTCGGCAGGCATTTCGTGACGCAGGACGACAAAACGGGGCATGCTCGCCATCACAGCCGGCGAATGTGGAAGCCGCCGTCAACGTGGATCTGCTGACCCGTACTGAACGGCAAGTAACCCGACACGATCGCCGCGACGGCCTTGGCCACATCCGCGGGCTCCCCCCAGCGGCGTTGTGGCGAAAGCCCCTCGGCGATCAAGCGATCGTACTTCTCTCGCACCGGCGCCGTCATGTCGCTGTCGATGACGCCCGGGCAAATCTCGTAGACGCCGATCCGTTCGTCGGCCAGTCGCACGGCGAAGAGCTGCGTCATCGTGTGCAGCGCCGACTTCGTCAGGCAATAGTCGCCCCGGTTCGTCGACACCGCATAGCCCGAGATCGACGAGACATTGATGATCGTGCCTCCAGGCGTCTGGCCGGCGCGTACCAGCGCGATCATCTCCCGGGCGACTAGCTGCGACAGAAAAAAGGGGCCCTTCAGATTCGTGGCGAAGACCAGCTCCCACCCTTCTTCGTTCACCTCGAGCAAATCGCGTCGGCCGGGAGACGTTATGCCGGCGTTGTTCACGAGCACGTCGATGCGACCAAAGGTCTCGATCGCCGTCCGCACCAGCTTGACTCGGTCCGGCGCGTGGCCGACATCCCCCTGCACCGCCACCCCCCGACCGCCGCGTTCGGTAATCGCCGAGACCACTTCCTGCGCGGCAGACTCGTTCGACACGTAGTTGACGAGCACCGCGTGGTCGAGCGTCCCCAACTCTAGCGCAATCGCACGTCCAATCCCACGCGATGCACCAGTGACTAAAGCGACGGGCTGCTCGTGCATACTCAGATCTTTTGAAGACTGTAGGCCAGGTACTCCGTACCTGGCAGCGTTCGACATGGCACTTCGATCGATTGTCAGGTACGGAGTACGTGACCGACGAAATACGTCACTCCAAGCGCCGACGGCGCAGGAGCAGGCTGTTTCCCACGACCGAGACGCTGCTCAGCGCCATGGCGGCGGCTGCCGCCGAAGGCCACAGATAACCACCGGCCGCCAGTGGTATGAGCAGCACATTGTAGAGGAAGGCCCACACCAGGTTCTGCCGAATCGTGCGGAGCGTGGCCCGCGACAAGGCCACCGCCGCCGGCACGGAACGCAGATCGTGCCGCACGAGCACGATGCTCGCCGTTTCGATCGCGACGTCGGAGCCCGTGCCGATGGCGATCCCCAGATCGGCCGCCGCCAGGGCCGGCGCATCGTTGATGCCATCTCCCACCATCGCCACGACGTAGCCCGCTTCGCGCAAGCGGTGAATCTCGGCCTGTTTCTCGTCGGGCAGCACCTCGGCGCGCACTTCGTCCACACCGACCTCGCGGCCGACAGCCTCGACCGTGGCACGGTGATCTCCCGAAAGCAGAAACACCTTGAGCCCCAGCGCGTGTAAGCGTTCGATCGCCTCGCGGCTATGCGCCGCGACGACATCGGCCACCACGACGAAGCCCAGAAAATCCCCCTCGCGGGCCACAAACAGCGGTGTCTTGCCATCGGCACGCAGTTGTCGCGCGGTGACGGCGTGCGCGGCGTAATCGACGCGTTCTTCGTCGAGCAGCCGCTCGTTCCCTACCAGTACGACCCCTTGCGACGTATCGGCGAGCACCCCGGCGCCAGGCACCACCTGCATGTCGGTCGCCGTGGGGATCTGCAATTGCCGGGCTTGCGCCTCGGCCACGATCGGCGCCGCCAGCGGATGCCCGCTCAGTTGCTCGGCCGAGGCCGCCGCGGCCAGCACCTTGTCGGCCGTGGTGTTCGAGGTCGTGATGATCTCGCGCACCGCCGGTTTGCCTTCGGTCACCGTGCCGGTCTTGTCGAGCACGATCGCCGTGAGCCTGCCCGCCATCTCGAGCGCGGTGGCATCCTTGATCAAGATACCCTGCTCCGCGCCGCGACCGCTGCCGACGAGCACCGCCGTGGGGGTCGCCAAACCCAAGGCACAGGGACAGGCCACGACCAACACGGCCACGGTCGACGTCAGCGCGACGCCCCACTCGCCCGCCAGCACGCCCCACGCGAGAAACGTCAGGGCCCCGATGGCCAATACCGCCGGCACGAACCACGAGACGACCTTGTCGGCCAGGCGTTGCACCTCGGCTTTCGATTCCTGCGCATGCCGCACGAGCTCGATCACCTGCGCGAGCGCCGTGTTGCCCGCCACTTGCACCACGGTCGCCACCAACGCCCCGTCGCCGTTGACGGTGCCGGCCAGAATCTTGTCTCCCGGCCCTTTTTCGATGGGAATCGATTCGCCCGTGAGCCAGGCTTCGTTGACGTTCGACCGGCCGCTGGCGACCTCGGCATCGAGCGGAATCTTCTCGCCAGGGCGAACGATGAGCTTCTCTCCCACGGCCACCTGTTCGACCGGCACGCGCACCGGGTTGCCATCGCGTTCGATGGTCGCCTCGTTGGGCGATAGATCGAGCAGCTTGCGAATCGCCGCCGAGGCCTGTCCCTTGGCCCGGGCTTCGAGATACTTGCCCGCGGTGATGAAGACGAGAATCATTCCGCCATCCATCAAGTACATCGTGTCGGCATGCGTCACCGCGCCGGCCCCCCAGCGCAACACGCTCACCACCCCCGCCAAAAATGCGGCGCCGGTCCCCAACGCGACCAGCGTGTCCATGTTTGTCGAAAGGTGCCGCGCCCGCTGCCAGGCGCCGGCATAGTAGGGCCAGCCCACGTAGGCGTTCAGTCCTATCGCCAGCGCCAGCTCGATCCACGGGCCGATCGCCGAACCGTGACCGCCCAGATAGTGCAACGCCATCAAGGGCACGAGCAAGACCGCGCCGACCATCAACCGGCGGCGCCACGACAAAAGATCGCCATGCACGTGGTCGTGGCCAGACTCGTCGCCATGCTGCGCGTGCTGGTCGGTCGGTCGGGCACGATAGCCCGCACGCTCGACCGCGCTTTGCAGATCCCCGACCGTGACTCGTGTGGGGTCAAAAGTCACACGCGCCTGTTCGGTAGCCAGGTTGGCATGGGCCGTGGCCACGCCGGTAAGTTTCTTCAAACTCTCTTCCACACGTCCCACGCAACTCGCGCAGTGCATGCCAACAATGTCGAGCAACATCTCCTGGGCGCTCGCGTGGCCCTCCTGTTCGAGGCCGGGAGGCTCCGCTGGCAGATGAGCGTGGCCAGGGTGCGCGTGGTGTGGCTCGGCGGCCGAGGATAGTGGCGCCGTCGCACGCCCAGAAAGACTCAGTGGCACCACGTCGCGCGGCGGCGCCGGGGCGCCGTCGGGCACGCGATAGCCGGCCTCGGCCACGGCCTCGACGAGTTGCCCTCGTGTGACGGTGGCATCGGCGTCGACGACGGCGCGGCGCGCTTCGAGGCTGACCTCGGCATCGCTCACGCCAGGTACCTCGGCCAGCGCTTGCGTCACATGACGCACGCAGTTCTGGCAGGTCATTCCTTCGATCGGAAGTTCGATACGAGCCATGTTCGCAAGCCACTCGGCGTCGTGAAAAACCGGATGAAGAATTATAGCGTGCCCGGGTGGCGCCGCGTCGGGGCCCCCCAGGCTGGACAAACGGCCCCCACGGCCGACAATGCACCCGGTTTCGCACGTTCCAGCCCCCCCATCAAGCCTTCCCTTCCCGCTCGGATCTCCCATGCTCGCAGAAGTTATCTCGATCGGCGACGAGCTCACCAGCGGTCAACGTCTCGATACGAACAGCCAGTGGCTCAGTCAGCGATTGGGCGAATTGGGCTTCCGCGTCGTATGGCACACGACCGTGGCCGACGATCTCGACGCGAACATCGCCGTCTTTCGCACGGCGGTCGAACGGGCCGACGTCGTGGTGGCCAGCGGTGGGCTAGGCCCCACGGCCGACGACCTCACGCGCGACGCCGTGGCCGCCATGCTGGGGGTCGACCTCGTGCTCGACGAGGCGGTGCTCGAACGCATCCGCGCCATGTTCGCCTTCTTCAAACGAGACATGCCCGAGAAAAACCGCGTGCAGGCGATGTTCCCAGCCGGCACGCACGTGATTCCCAATCCCCACGGCACCGCGCCGGGCATCGCGGCGACCATCGAACGTGCCGACCGCGCTCCTTCTCGGCTTTACTGCCTGCCGGGCGTGCCGGCCGAGATGTTCGAGATGTTCGCCGCCAGCGTCGCGCCCGAGCTTGTGCCCACCGACGGCTCGCGCCGCTTGCTCCGCCATCGCGTCATCAAGTGCTTCGGCGTGGGCGAAAGCCACCTCGAACAGATGCTGCCCGACCTGATCCGCCGCGGACGCGAACCTTCCGTCGGCATCACGGTCAGCCAGGCCACCATCTCGCTCCGCATCACGGCCAGCGGCGCCTCGGAAGAGGCATGCCTCACCCAGATCGCCCCCACGGAAGAAACGATCCGCCAATGCCTGGGGGACATCGTCTTTGGCGAAAGCGAGGACGAGCTCGAGCACGCCGTCGCTCGCTTGCTGGCCGCCGAGCAGAAATCGCTCGCCACGGCCGAGTTGGGCACCGGCGGCCTCGTGGCCGAGCGACTGCGCGAAGCGCCCGAGGCGGCCCCCTGGTTTCGGGGAGGTTACGTGGCGGCCGACGCCGCCATGCTGTCGCGAATGATCCCCGTCGAAGAAGAACTGGCACGGTTACCGGCCGGCGAGGAGGACTCTTCCCAGGCTCGCTTCGTCCGCGCGGCGGCCCTGGCCTGCCGTGCCGAGACCGAAACCGACCTGGCGCTGGTCGTAGGGGAACTGCCCAGGTTCGATGCGGCCAACCCAGAGGCCAACCGCGTTTGGTTCGCGGTCGCCACGGCCGATGGCGTGACCGTCAAGTCGGCCCCCACCGCCGGCCACCCCGCGATCCTGATCTCGCGCACCGCCAAGCAAGGCCTGAACATGGTGCGCCTCTTGTTGCTCCGCGGCGCGGACCCCTCCGCAAACCTCAGCCGCTGAACACCATTCCTCTTGCGACGTCGCTCGGCGAACGCGAACGCAAAAAAATTCGCCTCGCCTGTTCGACCAGGATACAATCACCTCACGCGCGGAGACGAGGCAAGGGCGTGCAGGTCGTGGTCCGTTCGGCGCCGGACTGACTGACGCACCCCAGGACGATTACCTAGATGGAATGTCCTATGCGCGGTTGGCAAGCCAACGTCCTCTGGACGCTCGTCTCTCTCTGGGCCTGCTTCTTCCTGGCCGTCATGGCAGCCTCGTACGTCGAGCCCCTTCGCGAGCTCTTTACCACGGAGTTGATCCAGTGGTACTTCGGCGGGCTCTTCATCGCCTCGATGGGTTTTGTTGTTTGGATGTTGCTAATGCGGCAGGAAGATCTGCGCTAGTGTCCTGACGGGCGCGACGCACATGACGCTCTTCACGAGCCGGGTAGCAGACGATGGTGCGGCGCGACGTCGCGCTCGACAACACACTCGAGTCGCACCGTCGTCGGTGTTGCGCAGCAACAAGAGGATCGATCGGGCAGGCACATTTCAGCACGGGCGCGACGCACCTCGCGCACTTCACGAGCCGCGCACGTAGATCGGATTCGAGAGAATCCACGGCTTCAGCTCCCCCGCCACCGGCACCCAGACCTCGATGCGATAGTTCCCCGGTTCGGTAACCGTATAGCTCAGCCGGGCCGCGCGATCCTCCTTCACGACTACACCGTTGCGCAGCACCTTGATGATGCCGGCCAGCGGCGCGGCCGTCTCGAGCGTGAGTTGCTTCTTCGCCGCGTCCGCATCATCGGCGGCCGGCATTTCGATCTGGCTCCCCATCTCCAGTCGTGGACCATCCGCTCCCTGGCGCGCAAAGAAGACGAAGCCAGTCGGATCGCACAGCCAGTCGAAGGCGACGTACGCACGCCCCGACTTCAACGCCTCCCAGACCGCCTCCTCCGTCTGTTCCTGCATGAGCAAGTGGGTGCTCACGTGACGGAAGCTCCGCTCGTAGGGATCGAGGTCCAGCGCGAGGATCGTATCTCCCGGCTGCTTCTCCTTCACCATCGGGGCGATGAGCGGCACCTTCTTGGGATCGAGCTCGGCGACTTTTTCACCCAGCCGATCGATGACCTGCACCTTCCCCTCCGCGTCGAGCGTGGCCGTCACCCCCTGGTTGTGGTGCGAGTCGTTGGCCGAGATGCCCGTGTGCGGATACTTCTGGCACAGCTCGTCATAGCGCTTCAAGTACTCGGCCGGATAGTCGAAGATTGCTCCGAAGCATTCCTGCGGATACTGCTCGAGCGCGGGCAACAGCGCCAGCAACAAGAGCGGATTACGTAACGAGGCGAGAAAGCGTTTCTCATCCATGGCGTCGGCATGGGTGTTGTAAATCTCGCTCCCCGTCAGCCCGGCGATCTCCCAGTCCATGCGTTCTTCGAGATGGCAGAGGAAGATGAGACCGTCGTCTCGCCGGACGAGATCGGCAAACGCCTGCGGTCCTTCCGTCTTTTCGTCCTGAATGCTGCGCGTGGGCCAGGCGAGGTAACCACCCGTCTCGGCCCCCGGGATCACCAGAATGCCATCGTGCAGCCCGCGATGACCATCCTTGATGTAGTCGTAGTGGGGCGCCGGGTGCTCGCTGAACATGATTACCTGGGTGCCGCACTGCTTGGCCGCGGCGAGCACCTCGTCGAACGTCGAACGGCTGTCGTGCGAGAAGGCCGAGTGGACGTGCAGTTGCGCGCGGTAATCGGTGTATTCGCCCGGCTCGATCGCCACGGGACGCCGCTCGGCCTGCAAGGCCGCCACCGCCTCGTGGACCGCTTTGAGACGCTCCAAGCGCAAACGCTGCATGGCATCGGCCGAGGCTCGTTCGGACGAGACGAGCAGCAAAGCAAGAGTTGCAGCGAGTCGTGCAGGAATAGAAATCAAGTGGCGCGGCATGAGGGTTCTCACAGGAAGGTAGCGAGGCAGGATGATCCCATGATAACTGACAAGCGCGAGCAGGAGGAAGTTGCCCACGCGGAGGCGTGGTGCCGTGCAGAAATACGAACGCCTTATCTTCTCCGTTGCTCCGCGTGAGAAAAACAAACCTCATTCCCAGCGGAAGAACAGGATCGCCCCCACGAAGGTGAGGACCGACCACAAGGCCAGCACGGCCAATTGCGGCGCGACGGCCACAAATCCGCCCGCTTCGAGCATCACGGCCCGCATCCCGCTCACCAACGGCGTCAACGGCAACGCCTGCACCAACGGTTGCACGGCGGCCGGAAACCGATCGGGCGAGAAAAAGATACCCGACAAAAGCCACATCGGCATCGTAATCAGATTGACGATGCCCGAGGCCGTCTCCATGGTCCGCGCGCGACACGCCGCCAGCAGTCCCAGCCCACAAAAGGCCACGCAACCGAACAACACCAGCGTCATCAGGGGCCACCAGCTTCCGAGCATCGCCACGTCGAAAACAAACCGCGCGAAGATCAGCACGATCACCGCTTGCGACAACAGAAAGAAGAGCCGCGCAAGGATCAGGCTCATCAAGAAGTCGGGCTTCCGCATCGGGGTCGTCACCAGACGCTTGAGCAGGTGCCGCGTACGCATGTCGACCACCGTCATGCCGACGCCGAACAGCCCCCCCGTCATGATGCAAAGTCCCAGGATGCCAGGCAGCACGAAGTCGACATAGCGCCCCCCCGGCTCGACCGCGACGACATCGTGGACGCCGAGCGGATCGCCCCGACCCGCCGCGCGCTGCAGACAATCGTCGACCGCGGCGCGCACCGTCAGGCTCTCGGGGCGCGACGGGTCGTAACGGTAGTCGATCGAAAATTTCGTCCAGGCGATGTCGACCGCGGCGTCGGTCGCCGCAGCGACGCTCTCCTCGGCGATGAGCCCAGGCACGATTAGCACTGCCGAGCGTCCGGTCCGCAGCCGGTGCAATCCATCGTCGAGTGTCACGGTCTGCACGTCGAAATAGTTTACCGGCGGATGTTCGTCGACCAGGGGCGTCGCGGTGGAGCTTTGTACCCCGGTTCCGTTCGACTCGAGCACCGCGGCGATCTGCTTGGCGCCGGGCCCCTCGACCACGTCGACCGGCAAGCGCGTCTCGGGCCGATGGCCGAATGCCACGCCGAGCGCCGCCAGCAGCAGCATCGGAAAGACATAGACCCAAAAAATAGCGCTGCGGTCGCGCAAGAAAAGCCGCAACCGCGCCAGCGTCATCTGCAGGAGCGGATTCGAACGCCGACGCGTGGCCGCGGGCCAGGTGCCTGTCGATGGCGCGACCGGCGTGCGATCCGCCGTGTTTTCTGCTTCCACGCGAGTCACGGCCGGCCCCCTTCGTCGGCCTCTTCCCAACTGCGGCCCGCCAGCTTTAAAAACACATCTTCGAGGCTGGCGTGCCGCGTGCGCAGATCGATCAAGCGATGGCCGCGCGCGGACAAACGTTCGAGCAGCGCCGGCAGCGCCACATGGGGCTCGCCCACCGTCAGCGCCACGTGATCGCGTTCGTGACGCACCGTGAGCACGGTCGGCAGATCGCCCAGCACGGTGCTCAACTGCGCGTCGTCAGGGGGCGTCTCGGCCAGCGAAAACTCGATCACATGCTCCGCCCCCAGGCCCCGAATGAGCGCCCGCGGCGAGTCGCAGGCGATGATCTTGCCCCGATCGACGATCGCCACGCGATCGCACAGCCGTTCGGCCTCGTCCATGTAGTGCGTCGTCAGCACCACCGTGCGGCCGAGTTCGCCAAACCGGCGAATGATTTCCCACAACTGCCGCCGCGACTGGGGATCGAGCCCCGTCGTAGGCTCGTCGAGAAACAAGAGTTGCGGGTCGCCGACCAGGGCACAGGCCACGGCCAGCCGCTGACGTTGTCCCCCCGAGAGCTTCACGCTCCATGCGTCGAGCTTTTCGTCGAGACCGACCTGCGCGGCCACCGCGGCCGGATCGATCCCCTGGCGGTAGAAACTGCGAAAGAGGGTCAGGATCTCGAGCACCGACAAGCGTTCGGGCAGGCGCGTCTCCTGCAGGGCGATGCCGATCTGTTCGCGGATGGCGCGGTCTCGCGAACCCCAGCGCTGTCCCAGCACCTCGACATCGCCCGCCGTCGCGGGCAGCAGCCCTTCAATAATCTCGATCGTGGTCGTCTTGCCGGCGCCGTTGGGGCCGAGCAGGCCAAAGCATTCCCCCTCGTGGACCGTCAGGTCGAGTCCGTTCACGGCGTCGACCGGTGGCTTGCCGGGATACTGCTTGCGCAGATTCACGCAGCGGATGGCGGGGCTGGTGTGGGCAGAAGCCTGAATCACGGCCGAAAAAATCTCGCGTTGTATTCCCGGATGCATGCCGCCTGATACTGAGCGTCTCCACCGAGTATAACCGGTGGCCAGCCCAGCCAAGGTTGCTTCGCTGCCGCTGGCCCCACAATCGCTATGACCCGGACCATCGAACTAGCCGTGCCCTCCACGACTTCGCCCGCCGATACGCCGCTCGAAACGCCCCGCTCGTGGCACTATGGGGCGCTGCTCTTCGCCGCGCTGTTTCCGACCGTGGGGGCCTGGATTTACTTCATCGCCCTGTCGGGGCATGCCTGGATGCAGCCCGCCTACGCCATCACCAAGGGCCTCCAGTTCGGCTTTCCGCTGCTGTGGGTTCTGGCCGTGCAGAAGGCGCGCCCCGGGTGGCCCCTGCGCGGCTCGCGCGGAGTCGGCATCGGCCTGGCCTTCGGCGCCACCATCGCCGCAATCATGTGTGCGGGCTACTTTCTCGGACTGCACGACATGCCGATCATGCACACCCTGGACGACGGTGTCACGGCCAAGGTCCGCGACGCGCAGGCGGCCACCCCCGCGCGATTCCTGGCGCTGGCCCTGTTCTACTCGCTCATTCACTCCCTTGCCGAGGAGTATTACTGGCGCTGGTTCGTCTACGGGCAGATGCGGCGAGTCCTCTCGCTCGGCATGGCCAACCTGTTGTCGAGCCTCGCCTTTACGGCGCACCACATCCTCGTCGTGTGGAGCTATTTGCAACACGACTGGTGGGCCGTGGCGCTGCTTTCGCTGGGGGTCGCCGTGGGGGGGGCGTTTTGGGCCTGGCTCTACCAGCGGAGCGGATCGCTGCTGGGCCCCTGGTTGAGCCACCTGCTGCTCGATGCCGCCATCATGACCATCGGCTACGGGATGATCTTCGGCGGCTGAGGGGGGCGTCTCCCCACCGCGCCGTGACGGCGGGCGATTTCCATCTCCCTGGCAGGTATAGATTGCACCGCGCTCGGCGACAGCCAATAATCGGCGGCAAGCATCCACGCCTCTTTTCTGGGAGTTTCGTCGCCATGGCCAAGAAACCGGTCACCAAGAAGCCTACCCCCGCGAAAAAGACCAGGCCCGCGCCGGCGGCATCCAAGGCGAAGAAACCGAGTGCAGCGAAAGGGACGGCCAAGACTTCTTCCACCGCCACCGCCGAGCCCGAGCACATCGAGCCGGCCACTCCCGCCGTCGCGGCGCAGCGTCTGCATGCCTTTACCTGCAAAGTGGGACAAAGCGATCAGGGAGATCGCATCGTCGAGGTAGCCTATCCCGATGATTTGCGAGGAGAAGTGCTGGCGGTCTTCTTTCAGCCGGCTCGCGCGGCCGACGACATCCCCGACGAGTGGACCGAGCAGCACGCCGTGCAGTTGCTGCGATTCAGCCGCGAATCGAACGGCAGTGCCACGGTCCGCATTCACCGCATCGACCACGGCTGGAATGGCAGCGGCTGGGGAGGCAACCTGCTCTTGCACGCGCTGGTGGCCACGCGCTGAGTCGGTTCTTCATGATTTCCTGACCTACTCGGAAGCAGGAGGAGGAAAAGTGGCACAGGCCGCTGGCCTGTGCAAAGCAATTGCAAGTCTTCCTATCGGGCAGCACAGGCTGGCAGCCTGTGCCACTTCTCTTACTTGCGGCCTTTTCCAGATGTGAAATCCTTTACACGCCGACATCGAGTGCCTGCATGCGGCGCAGTTCGCGCTCTTGTGAATGGCGATTTACCGTCGGCAGCAACAGAATGGGCACCATCATCGCGGGCAGCCCCACCATCGCCAGCGTCCCCCCAACGCTCCAAGGTTGCCCCAGCAGGAGCGCCATCGCGCCGAGGGCGAGAATCATGGCACCGAATGCTGTGCAGCCGAAAAGGAGCCCCTTGACCAGGCGTGGCGTCCGCCCGAGCGACGCGAGGATGCCGATTAGCGCTCCCCAAGCACCGACGATCGAACCGAGCACACCTCCCGCAATGCCGGCCGTGCGAGGACTCCACCAGGCGCCGCTTGCCGATCCCAACGTCGACGTCAGCGCAGCGACCGCAGGCGCCTTGTCGTCATATTGGGCGAGCTCAAGGTTGCTCAGATAGATCTTGCCCCCGGCGGGCAGCACCAAGTTCACCTCCAGCTTGTTCGGCCGCATCTTCTCGCGTGCCGCCGCATCGGGTTGATGGATGAAGAAGGGGAGTTCGATCGGTCGCCAATCCCCCGTCCCCTGGAGCGCGGCCATCGGTCCGACGCTGGCCAAGGTGCGGGTAAAGAAATACGATCCGTCGGGAAAATAGTTCCACATCTCGAGATATCCGGGCGCGTCGACGTTCTCGCACTTCACGCTGCCGCGCAAGACATACGCCGGCGGACCAACGCCGGGATCGTCGAGCGTGAGGAGATGCACCGGCACTGGATGCTGCTTCGAGACTTCCACGACGAGTTGCCCACTCGGCGATGCGTTTGGATCGCTGACGATCTCTCCCGGCAACGCCTGGCCCGCAGCCTCGAGATCGGTCCAACGCACGTGGCGCACCTGGACGATGGGCGGTCCGTCACTCTCGCCTGCTACCCGTGGCATCACCTGAGCGCGCGCCGCGCCGGGAAATGAACTCTCCAGCAAGACGAGCACAACGATCGATGCAGCCGTCAGAAACCAATACCTGCGCCGATTCATGGCCTCACTCCGTCGCTTCCAGTTCGCGCCGATGGGCGCTGAGCAATTGTTTGAGGGTCTCGAGGTCGATCTTGCCGTCGGTGAAGAGGAGCCGCGCGGTCCGTTCGAATTCGCTGTGGATCTCGGCTGAGTCCGCCACCTTGATCCGCTCGATCAACCGATCGAGCCGCAGCCGCACGGTCGGATACGAAATGTCATAGATGGCCGCCAGATCCTTCAGCGAGCCCGAGCAAAGGAGAAACCGCTTCACGAACATCAGGTCCTCGTCCGACAGACGGTCGACCCACCGCTTCGACTGCTCCCCTGCTGCTCGGCTGATTCGCACGGTCGACACGGCCCGAATCCTCCCCGCAATGCCCCTGCCAGGTTTCATATTCCAAAATAACAATTGCACTTTATACTTAACAAAACAAAAGTCAATATAAATCTAAAGAAACAACTCCCCCCTCCCCAGCGTGACCGTTCGCCCCGACAAGGATTCCGTTGGCCCAATTTTCGCTAGCCGAATCGCGGCGCTACCCTTCTGCCGAACGAGTGCGTATCTTTAGAACTGCTGGTCAAACGTCCAGTTCGGCGGCGATGCTCGCCCGCTCCCCGACCGCACGGACCAAATCCTCTCGCCGGCCTGCCGCACGATGCCGCTCGAACGCTTTCATCCGGTCATTCAACAGTGGTTCCACGAGCGCTACGCCGCGCCGACGGAGCCGCAGCGGCTCGGCTGGCCCGCCACGCTCGACGGGCGCCATACCCTGATCGCGGCCCCCACCGGCTCGGGCAAGACGCTCACCGCCTTCCTCGCCTGTCTCGATTCGCTCGTGCGGCAATCGATCGGCGGCGAGCTCACCGACGAGACGCAGGTCGTCTATGTCTCGCCGCTCAAGGCCCTCTCGAACGACATCCGCCGCAACCTCGAGACGCCGCTGGCCGAAATCGAAGCAACCGCCCTGGCGGCCGGCTACCCGATGCAGCCGATTCGCGCCGTGGTGCGCACGGGAGACACCCCCGCCTCCGAACGCCAGGCGATGCTCCGCCGCCCTCCCCACATCCTGGTCACCACGCCCGAGTCGCTTTTCCTGCTCGTCACCGGCGCGAAGAGTCGCGAGAAGCTCCGCAGCGTACGGACGGTGATCGTCGATGAGATCCACGCCCTGGCGCGCGACAAGCGCGGCTCGCATCTCGCGTTGACGCTCGAGCGGCTCGATACCCTGCTGCCGCGCCCCGCCACGCGCATCGGCCTCTCCGCCACGCAGCGCCCCATCGACGAGATCGCACGCTTCCTGCTCGGCACGCAGCATCTCGATGCACGGGGTGAGCCGCAGGCCGAGATTATCGACGTCGGTCACGTACGGCAGCTCGACCTCGCCGTCGAGGTACCACCGACGGAGCTTTCCGCCGTCTGCTCGAACGAGCAATGGCTCGAGATCTACGGACGCCTCATCGAGTTGATCCAATCGCATCGCAGCACGCTCGTGTTCGTCAACACGCGGCGGATGGCGGAGCGCGTCGCGCACCAACTGGCCGAATTGCTGGGCGAAGACGCGGTCGCCAGCCACCACGGAAGCCTGTCGCGCGAGATTCGCCTCTCGGCCGAAGAACGGCTCAAGTCGGGCCAACTGCGGGCCATCGTCGCCACCGCCTCGCTCGAGCTCGGCATCGACGTCGGCTATATCGATCTCGTCTGCCAGATCGGCTCGGCCCGGGCCATCGCCACCGCCTTGCAGCGGATCGGCCGCGCGGGACACTCGTTGGGCGCCGTCCCCAAGGGGCGGCTCTTCCCTCTTTCGCGCGATGACCTGATGGAGTGCCTGGCACTGATCCGCGCGATCCGCGCCCGGCGTCTCGACCGGATCGAGATCCCCGACGCCCCGCTCGACATCCTGGCGCAGCAAATCGTGGCCGCCGTCGCCTGCGAACCGTGGGACGAGGAACCGCTGTTCGAGCTCATGCGCCGCGCGTGGCCCTTCCGGAACCTCACGCGCGAGAAGTTCGACAAAGTCGTCCGCATGCTCAGCGAGGGGATCGCGCGCGGCAAGCGCAAGGGAACCTACCTGCACCGCGACGCCATCCATCGGCAGTTGCACGCGCGGCGCGGGGCACGCCTCGCCGCCCTCACCTCGGGGGGCGCCATTCCCGAAACGGCCGACTACCGCGTCGTCACCGTCGAAGAAGACACCTTCGTCGGTACGGTGAACGAAGATTTTGCCATCGAGAGCCTCGCCGGCGACGTCTTTCTCTTGGGCAACAACTCGTGGCGCATCTGCTACGTCCGCGGTGGTGAAGTGACGGTCGAAGACGCCCACGGCGCGCCGGCCACGATCCCCTTCTGGCTCGGCGAAGCCCCGGGCCGCACGATCGAACTGTCGGACGAGATCTCGCGACTCCGCGTCGACCTGGCCGAGCGCGTGCGTGGCGAGGTCGCGGCCGCCATCGAGCGCGTCGATACGGCGGTTCGCGAGGGGGACGATCTCTTCACCCCCCGGCCGACGTTGAGCTATCCCGAGGCGGTCGACTGGCTGCGGCACGAATGCGGCGCACCGGCCTGGGCCGCCGAGCAGGCCGCCCACTACGTGGCCGTGCAGCAGGCCGCGATCGGGCTGGTGCCGACGCGCGAACGAATCGTCTTCGAGCGCTTCTTCGATGAGTCGGGGGGCATGCAGATGGTGATTCACTCCCCACTCGGCGCCCGGATCAATCGCGCCTGGGGCCTGGCCATGCGGAAGCGCTTCTGCCGCAGCTTCGATTTCGAGTTGCAAGCCAGCGCCGACGACAACGGCATCGTCCTCTCGCTGGGGCCGCAGCATAGTTTTCCGCTCGAGCAAATGTTCGGCATGCTCAACACGCGGAACGGCGAACCGTTGCTCATCCAGGCCATGCTGGCCGTGCCGATGTTCCAGGTCCGCTGGCGGTGGAATGCGACGCGCGCCCTGGCGGTGCTACGCAGCCAGGGGGGCAAGAAGGTGCCGCCGCCGCTGCAACGCTTCCGCGCCGACGACCTCCTGACCGCCGTCTTCCCCGCCTCGACGCAATGCCTGGAGCACATCGTCGGCGACATCGAGCTGCCCGATCATCCGCTGGTGAATCAGACCGTCTACGACTGCCTGCACGAGGCGATGGATCTCCCCCGTTGGCTCGGCGTCCTCGGCGACATCGAAGCCGGCCGCATCGAGCTCGTGGCGCGCGATACCCGCGAGCCTTCCCCCTTCTGCTACGAAATCCTGAACGCGAATCCCTACGCCTTTCTCGACGATGCCCCACTCGAGGAACGCCGCGCCCGGGCCGTGGCCACGCGGCGTACCCTCTCGGTCGATGCCCTCTCGGATCTGGGCCGGCTCGACTGCGACGCCATCGCCCAGGTGCGGGCCGAGGCATGGCCCATCGTGCGCGATGCCGAAGAGATGCACGACGCCTTGCTCGTGGCGGTGGCGATTCCCGCCGCCGAAGGAACCGCCTGGGAGGCGCATTTTTCGGCGCTGGTCGCACGGGGCCGTGCCGCGGTCGCCACGATCGGCGACGGCCGCCCATTCTGGATCGCGGCCGAAAGCTGGCCTCAGTTCCGCGCGCTCCATCCCGACGCCACGCTCGCTCCGGCGCTCGCGCTCCCGGCGGATCTCGATCGGCAGGTCGCGCCCGAAGAAGCGACGCTGGCGCTCCTGCGGGGCCGGCTCGATGTCAGTGGACCGGCGACCGCCTCCGAAGTGGCCGAACTGTTCGCCCTGCGCGAATCGGCGGTGCTCGCCTCGCTCGAAGCGCTCGAGGCCGAGGGCTTCGTTCTGCGCGGCCACTTTACTCCTCCCGACGATGCCGGCGCGCCGTCGGATGGCGCCGCGCCCGAGATCGAATGGTGCGAACGTCGTTTGCTCGCCCGCATCCACCGGCTCACGCTCGACGGCGCGCGGCGCCAGATCCAACCGGTCGATCAGGCCACCTTCCTGCGTTTCCTCGTCGAGCATCAACACCTCGCCGCCGACACGCGGCTCGACGGCCGCGGCGGCGTCCGCGAAATCGTCTCACAGCTCGAAGGTTTCGAGTTGCCCGCCGGCGCCTGGGAGGGGGACATCCTCTCGGCTCGCGTGCGCGATTACGATACCGCCTGGCTCGACGAGCTTTCGCTGACGGGGAACGTCGTCTGGGGACGATTACAACCTCCACAAAAGGCCGACGACGCGCCCCCCTCGGGCAGTACCATCACCCGCGTCGTCCCCATCGCGCTCGTGGCGCGCGAGGATCTCGATTGGCTCTTACCTCCCGAGCGCGGCATGCCGGAGAACTTCGCTCGTGGCGGGGCGCAGGCCGTGCTCGAAGCGCTGCGGACGCATGGGGCCCTCTTCCCCCACGATCTGACGACGATCACCAGCATGTTGCCCTCGCAGGTCGAGGATGCGTTGGGAGAACTGGCGGCACTCGGCCTGGTAACGGCCGACGGCTTCGCGCCGATTCGACGTCTCGTCGAGACCTCAAACCGCCGCGAGCAATTGCGCCGCCGCCGGGCAGGTGCCGCGCTGCGCCGCCGTCGAACGGTCGCTGGCGATGGCCGTTGGTCGCGCTTCCCCGCCTACACTCGCGCGGCAAACCGGACCGACCGAGCCGAGCATTGGGCACGTCTGCTGTTGCGCCGCTGGGGCGTCGTGTTCCGCGATCTGCTGACACGCGAAAACGGCGCGCCGCCGTGGCGCGAGTTGGCGATGGTCTATCGCCGCCTCGAAGCGCGGGGCGAGATCCGCGGCGGCCGCTTCATCCGCGGCGTCGCGGGCGAGCAGTTCGCCCAGAACAACGCCGTGACGCGGCTCCGCCGCCTCCGCGACGAGGCAGGCAACGACCGCTGGATCGCCCTCTCGGCCGCCGATCCGCTGAATCTGATCGGCATCATCACCCCCGGACCACGGCTGCCGGCCACGCGCACGAATGCCTTCAT
The DNA here is from genome assembly GCA_019636335.1 of Pirellulales bacterium. Classification (NCBI taxonomy): domain Bacteria; kingdom Pseudomonadati; phylum Planctomycetota; class Planctomycetia; order Pirellulales; species Pirellulales bacterium. The sequence goes on along the minus strand of JAHBXR010000036.1, from coordinate 11,983 downwards.
CCTGCGGGGCGGTCAGGTCGTGGCCACGCTCGAAGGGGGCGCGGCAAACTTCACCGCGGAGGTTGCCCCCACCGGGCGCGAAGCGATGCACCGGGCCATGCGCCTGGCCGACCATCGACATCTGCCGGAGGAAATCGCGGAAGACGCGGCGCATAATGGTTCGTCGGTGGCTCCTGCTCCGCTGACCGCGCTTGCCACCGCCGCGCGTGCCCAGTAGCGTTCCTCTTCCCCCGTTCGAGCCTGCGATGACGTCTTCTCCCGAGCGATCGGCCCCCGCCCAAAGTGAAGGAGACGTGAATCTCTCTCCGCGCCGCGCGACGTGGCAAGAGGCTTCGCTCGACGATGCCACGCGCGAACTGCTGGCCGACGACGCTCGCTGGTTCTTGCACCAGTCTCTTTCGACCCCCTGCCTGAACGCCGTGGCCGGCGCCGAGGGGATCTACCTCGTCGACGTGCAGGGACGTCGCTACATGGATTTCCACGGCAACAACGTCCACCAGGTGGGCTACGGCAATCCCTCGGTCATCGCGGCCGTGAAAGCGCAACTCGACGCCTTGCCCTTCAGCCCTCGGCGTTACACGAACCAGGTTTCGGTCGATCTCGCCCGGCGACTAACAGAACTCGCGCCGGGCAACTTGAACAAAGTGCTCTTCTGTCCCGGCGGCACCGCGGCCATCGGCATGGCGCTCAAGCTCGCTCGCATCGCCACGGGCCGGCACAAGACGATCTCGATGTGGGACTCGTTCCACGGCGCCTCGCTCGATGCCATCTCGATCGGCGGCGAAGAAGTCTTCCGCGCCGGGGTCGGCCCCCTGCTGCCTGGCACATCGCACGTGCCCCCCCCGGGCGAGTACCGCTGCCAGTGGGATTGCTCCACACGGGGTGGCTGCGACCTCAAGTGTGCCGACTACATCGAGTACGTCCTCGCGCACGAGGGAGACGTCGCCGCCGTGATCGCCGAGCCGATTCGCTGCACCCCCTACATCCCCTCGCGCGACTACTGGCCCCGCGTGCGTGCCGCCTGCAACCGGCACGGGGCACTGTTGATCTTCGACGAAATCCCGACCTGCCTGGGGCGCACCGGCCGCATGTTCGCCTGCGAGCATGCCGGCGTCCTGCCCGACATGCTCGTGCTGGGCAAAGGGCTGGGGGGGGGCGTGATGCCGCTGGCCGCGCTCATCGCCCGCGAGAATCTCGACGTGGCCGGCCACGTGGCCTTGGGCCATTACACGCACGAAAAAAGCCCCGTCGCCTGCGCGGCCGGACTCGCCACGCTCGACTACCTTGCCGAGCACAAGCTGGTCGAGCACGCATACGAGCTGGGGGAGCACGCGCTGTCCCGCTTCCGCGAGATGCAGTCGCGTCATCCCCTCATCGGCGACGTGCGCGGCGTGGGGCTCTTGCTCGGAATCGAGCTGGTGAAAGATCGCACGTCGCGCGCCCCGGCGCGCGACGAAGCCGACGCCCTTCTCTACGCCGCACTGTCGCGCGGCCTGAGCTTCAAGCTGACGATGGGGAACATCGTCACGCTCACGCCGCCGCTCACCATTACGCGTGAAGAACTCGATCGCGCGATCGATATTCTCGACGAGTGCCTGACTCTAGTTTTTAGCACAGGCTAGCAGCCTGTGCCACTTGTTGGCACCACCTTGGCCAGCATGCGAGCCAGCCGTTCCATCGGCAGACCCACGACGTTCGACTCGCTCCCTTCGACGATGTGGACCCAGTCCAGTCCGTCTTGAAAGCCGAACGCGCCGGCCTTCCCCTCCCATTCGCCGCTGGCCAGATACTCGTCGAGTTGCCGGTCGCCGAGCGGGTCCATCCGCAGCACGGTGCAATCCACCTCGACGAGCGGCTCTCTCGCGGGCAGTTGCCACACGCACAAGCCGCTGTAGACGCGATGCTCGCGCCCGCTGAGCGTCTGTAGCATGGCCCGGGCATGCGCCTCGTCGCGCGGCTTGCCCAGGATCTGGCCGAGGCATTCGGCCACCGTATCGCAGGCCACGAGCAAGCCGCGCTCGACGCGCGGCGCCACGTCGGCCGCTTTTTGCCAGGCCAGCCGCGCGACGTGCTCCGGAGGTGTTTCGCCACTGCACACGCCACACTCGGCCCCCTCGGCCGGAGTCACGACGTCGAACTCGAAGCCGGCCTCCGCGAGCAACATCCGCCTGCGGGGCGAACCGCTGGCCAGGACCAGTTTTGGCTTCGTGGGGAAGAGGTCGGCGAGTTTCACGAGGAATGTTCTACCGGAGCGAGTCGAATGTGTAGCACTGCTGGCTTGTCCAGCAGTGGGGACGCGAGTAGGTTCCACGACGGTGAATTCGCGGTCACATGACTTCGCTTCATTCATGTGTCCCCGCCGAACCTACCCCTTACTTCACTGCTGGACAAGCCAGCCGCGTCACGCTCGTCGTGAATCCCCCTTTACCTTAGAACATCACTGCTCGCTCCGCTCCATGTCAGCTCCCGTCCTGACCGTCTTGTACGAAGACAACCATCTGCTGGCCGTGTCGAAGCCGGCCGGTCTGCCCACGATGGGGGTGGCGGCGCATCTGCCGAGCCTCATCGTCGAGGCCCGCGCGTACATCAAGGAACGTTACCAAAAGCCGGGCAACGTCTATCTCGGCACGGTGAGCCGGCTCGATGCCCCGGTGACCGGCGTCGTCCTCTTTGCCCGCACGTCGAAGGCGGCCGCACGACTGACCGAGCAATTCCGCACGCGCGCGGTAGAGAAATCGTATTGGGCGCTCGTCGAAGGGGGGCTCGAGCCCCCCACCGGCACCCTCACCCATTGGCTGGCCGAAGACGAACGCCACCGGCGCATGCACGCCGTGGCGCCGCAGACATCGAACGCCAAGGAGTGCCGCCTGCATTTTCGGCGTCTCGCGGTGCTCGACGCCGGCACGCTCGTCGAAATCGATCTCGAGACGGGGCGCAAGCATCAAATTCGCGTGCAACTGGCCGCGCGCGGCACGCCGGTGCTCGGCGATCGCAAGTACGGGGCGAAGCGTCCCTTCGCCCGTGGTATCGCCCTGCACGCACGGCGACTCGTGGTCTCGCATCCCGTGCGCGATGAGCGGATCGAAATCACCGCGCCTTTGCCAGCCGCCTGGCGCCAGCTCGGCGTGCGCGACTAGCCGCGTCTCCCTGTCGCGCCGCTTCACGTCTGGCGGCCGATGCGGTATTATCCGCCCATGCCTGCCGCCGCCGGAAATGCCTCTGCCGCCTCGCCGCAAGTCCGCGTCTTGATTATCGATAACGACGAGCCGCACGCGCTCGCCGTGTCCGAAAGCCTGGAGCGCGTGGGCTACGACTGCGCCGTGGCCACCTCCGGCACGGAAGGCGCCCAGCGGATCGACGAGGAGACGTTCGACCTGGTGATCACCGACCTGGTGATGAACGACCTCGACGGCCTGGCGATCCTGGCCCGGGCCAAAGAGGCCCTGCCCGATGCCGAGGTGATCCTGGTCACGGGGCACGGCTCGATCCCCTCGGCCGTGACCGCCATCCAGCAGGGGGCCTTCAACTACCTGCTCAAGCCCCTCGATCTGAGCCAGTTGCGCGCCGTGACGGAAAAGGCGTGCGAGAGTCTCCGCCTGCGACGACAAAACGCCGAGCTGAATCGCCGCCTCGACGAACGCTTCGGCTTCGAAGGGGTGATCGGCCTGAGCCGGCAGATGAACGACATCATCGACCGGCTCAAGCGCATCGCCCCCACCGATGCCAGCGTGTTGATTCAAGGGGAGACGGGCACCGGCAAGGAGCTCGTCGCCCAGGCCATCCACCAGAACAGCCCCCGCAAGAATAAACCCTTCGTGGCGCTCAATTGCGGGGCACTCTCCGAGCACATCCTCGAGAGCGAGTTGTTCGGCCACGTGAAAGGGGCCTTCACCGATGCCTCGGCCGATCGCGTGGGCAAGTTCGAATATGCCCACGGGGGCACCCTCTTTCTCGACGAAGTGGGAGACATGCCACTCGCCACGCAGATCAAACTGCTCCGCGTGCTCGAAAGTGGCGAGATCACGCGCGTCGGCTCGAACGAACCGATCAAAGTGAACGTGCGGATTCTCTCGGCCACGAATCGCAACCTCGAAGAGGCCATCGCGGCGGGCACCTTTCGCCGCGACCTGTATCACCGCCTCAAGGTGGTCACGATCGTGCTGCCCCCCCTGGCGGAACGGACCGACGACATTCCGCTGTTGATCGAGCACTTCACCCGGCAACTGGCCAAGCGCCACGACAAGACGATCAAGAGCATGTCGACCGCCGCGCGGCGCCGCCTGCTGGCCTACGACTGGCCTGGCAACGTGCGCCAGTTGCGCAACGTGATCGAAAGCATGGTGGTCGTCGATTACGACGGCGTGCTCGACCTCGACGATCTTCCCCCCGAGCTCTCGGGCGAACCCGAAACGCCGGCGCCATCCGCACAGGGCGCCGCCGCGGGTCTGGTGGGCCGGCCGCTCGAAGAAATCGAACGCTACTACATCGAGCAAACGCTACGGTTTGCCGGGGGAAATCGCGAAGAGGCGGCGCGCCTGCTGGGCATCGGCGAAAGAACCTTGTATCGTAAGATCAAGGAATACAACTTGTAGCCGCCCCGCTTCGGCGGACGGCGGCCGCGCCCCCTGTATCGCGAACGGATTCGATGCCCCGCATTCAGCGACTCTCGCCCAGCCTCATCAACAAGATCGCCGCCGGCGAGGTGATCGAGCGCCCCGCGAGCGTCGTCAAAGAGTTGATGGAGAACTCGGTCGACTCCGGTGCTCGCCGCATCGACGTCGCCATCCAACAGGGGGGGCTGGAGCTGATTCGTGTTACCGACGATGGATGCGGGATCGCGCCCGAGGATCTCGAGCTCGCCGTCGCGCCACACGCCACCAGCAAGCTCGCCTCCGAGGACGACCTGTTCCACGTCGGCACGCTCGGCTTTCGGGGCGAGGCATTGGCCTCGATCGCCGAGGTGAGCCGCTTCCGACTGCGCAGCCGTCCGACAGGAGCCACCGCCGGTCACGAGCTCGAGGTCGTCGGTGGCCAGAAATCTCCCCTCGTTCCCTGCGGCGCGCCCGAGGGAACCAGCCTCGAAGTTCGCAACCTGTTCTACAACGTGCCGGTGCGGCGCAAGTTTCTGCGCTCGGCGCAGACCGAGATGGGACACATCAGCGAGGCGTTCATTCGCATCGCGCTCGCCGCGCCAAATTGTCACTTCACGCTCCGCCACAACGAGCGAACCGTCTACGAATTGCCCCCTTCGCCCGACTGGCGCGAGCGGATCGCGACCCTCTTCGGCGAGGACCTGGCGGCAGCGCTCGTCGCCGTCGAAAGCCACGACGAGGACATTCACCTCTCGGGCTACGTGGCCCATCCGAGCCAGAACCGCGCCAACCAGAAGATGCAGTACCTGCTGCTCAATGGCCGCGCCATTCGCGATCGCGCGCTGCACCACGCCCTGGGCGAGGCCTACCGTGGGCTGCTCCTCTCGGGCCGCCACCCGATCGCCTTTCTGGCGCTCGACATGCCGGCCGAGATGGTCGACGTCAACGTGCATCCCACCAAGCTCGAGGTGCGATTCCTCGACTCGGGCCGCCTCTACAGCCAGTTGCTCGGCACGCTCCGCACCCGCTTTCTCACGCTCGATCTGTCGAACCGCGTCGATCTGGCAGGTTCGCCGCCCGACGCGGCTGCTTCGCTCGATCAGGCTCGGGCCGAAGCCGTGCGAGAGGATTTCGTGCGCTGGGCGAAAGGGGAACTCGACGCCGCCACGGCCCGCGTCGAACGCACCGCGCCGCAAGTCACGGCAACCCTGCCGGGACTGTCCTATCCCGCGCCACATGCCCCGGCCGAACGTCGACCGCTCGATCTGGTGTCGCTCGACCGACCTTGGCGCCCCGTCGGCCCGGCCGCTGCCGAGGATCCGCCGATCGCGGCGCTCGACGAGGCCGTCGCCGACGACGACTCCACGTCGAACGCCGATCAGCCATTCAGCCCACCAGGCGTGCGCAGCGCGAACTTCGCGCCGCACGGTCCCGTCTCGGCCCTGCAAGTCCACCAGCGCTACATCGTGACCGAAAGCGACGAAGGGGTCGTCGTCATCGATCAACACGCGCTACACGAACGCATCCTGTACGAACGACTCCGCGAACGGGTGCTGGCCGGCGATCTCGAGACGCAAACCCTGCTCGTGCCCGAGCCCGTCGATCTTAGTCCCCAGGAAGCCGCGCTCGTGCTCGAACAGCGCGAGATGCTCGCGCGCCTCGGGGTCCGGGTCGAGCCCTTCGGCGGCAGCACGGTGCTCGTCACCAGTTGCCCCGCCATGCTGGGGCAAGTACAGCCGGGCGAGGTTCTGCGGGGGCTACTCGAGCGTTTGCAAGCGGGGGGCGCCGGGCCCGATCGGCGCGACCTGCTCGACGAGCTGCTGCACATGATGTCGTGCAAGGCCGCGATCAAGGCCGGAGACCGCCTCACGCCCGAGGAAATCGCCTCCCTGCTGGCCGACCGGCATCTGGTTCACGACTCGCACCACTGCCCGCACGGCCGCCCCACGGCGCTCGTTTTCACGCGCGAGGAACTCGATCGGCAGTTCCTGCGCACGTGAGGGCCACCTGGAGAAGAAAAACCCTGCTTCGGCCGGGGAGAAGGGGCAATGGCTGATTCCTTCGTACGACCTATAATAGGGCAACCTCTCGATGGCCCGGCCGTGGCGGCCGGCGTCTTTCCGACGGACGTTCCTTTCCTTTGGCGACGAGCGACGACTGCCCCATGATCTGCGTCAGCATCGGCCGCGGCCGGCACCGGCACATGATCGCCGAGCATCGCCACCTCGTCGAACAAGGGGCGAAGCTCGTCGAGCTGCGGCTGGATTACATCCGTGGCCAGGTGAATCTCAAACGCCTGTTGACCGATCGCCCCGGCCCCGTGGTGATGACCTGCCGCCGCAAGCGCGACGGCGGCATGTACGAGGGGAGCGAGGAAGATCGCCTGCTGCTGCTGCGCACGTCGATCGCCGAAGGGGCCGACTACGTCGATCTCGAAGACGACGTGGCAGCGAACATTCCGCGCTTCGGCAAGACAAAACGCATCGTCAGCCTGCACGACTTCCAGCGCACGCCCGCCGATCTCGTCGAGATTCGCGATCGGCTTGCCTCGTGCGGCGCCGACATCGTCAAGATCGCCACGATCGCTCAATCGCCGCACGATAACGTCCGCGCGCTCGAGTTGATGCAGAACAGCCCGGTCCCCACGGTCGCGCTGTGCATGGGCGATATCGGCACCCCTTCGCGGATTCTCGCCGCGCGGTTCGGCGCCCCCTTCACCTACGCGACCTTCCACCACGAACGGGCGCTCGCCCCGGGACAGCTCAGCTACCAGCAGATGACCGAGATCTACCGCTACGAGTCGATCGGCGCGGAGACCGAGGTCTACGGCGTGATCGGCGACCCGATCGGCCACTCGTTGAGCCCGGTGATCCACAATGCCGCCTTCGCGCACCTGGGCTTGAACAAGGTCTATGTCCCCTTCCGCCTTCCACGTGGCGAAGTCGACAACTTCCTCGCCGAAGCGCCCCGCTTGGGCTTGAAGGGACTGAGCGTGACGATTCCCCATAAGGAAACCGTCATCAAGAGCCTCACCAAGGTGGACGGCGCCGTGCGCAGCGTGGGGGCCGCCAACACCATCGTCTGGAACGGCGAGCAAGTCGTGGGCTACAACACCGACTATCGCGCCGCCATGGACGCCCTGGAAGAGGTCCTGAGCGGCGACAGCGGACGTCCCTATCAGAACGCGCTCCGCGGCAAGACGGCATTGCTCTTGGGCGCGGGGGGCGTCAGCCGGGCCATCGCACACGGACTCAAACGCCGCGAGGCCAACGTCATCATCACCAATCACAATGCCGCGCGCGCCGATCAACTGGCGCAACGCGTCGGCTGCAAGGCGATCGACTGGAACTCGCGCTACGCCGTGAACGCCGACATCATCATCAACGGCACGCCGATGGGCATGCACCCCAACGTCGACGAAACCCCCTACGACCATCGCTACCTGAAGCCCTCGGTCGTCGTCTTCGACACGGTTTACAATCCCGAGAGCACGCTGCTCCTCAAGGAAGCCCGCGCGCGGAGCTGCCGCGTCGTCACCGGAATGGACATGTTCGTGCGTCAGGCGGCATTGCAGTTCACCCTCTTCACGGGACAGGAAGCCCCGCACGAGGTCATGCTCAACGCGCTGCGCCGCGCCATCGCGCCCACGCGTTATTAGTCTCACGAACATTCCCGCGCAGGGTCGATTCATGCATCTCGCGCTCGTCGGCTACCGCGGCACCGGCAAGACGACCGTGGCTCGGCTGCTGGCCGAACGTCTCGGCTGGCCCGCGTACGATAGCGACGACGAAATCGAACGCGCCGCCCATCGCTCGATCGCCGAGATCTTCGCCGCCGATGGCGAACCCACCTTCCGCCAGATGGAAATGGCCACCATCGCCCGGCTCTGCCAACTCGAGCGGGCCGTCCTTTCCGTCGGGGGGGGCTCGGTGCTGCGGGCCGAAAACCGCGCGGCCATGCGGGCGGACGGCCGCGTCGTCTGGCTGCAGGCCAGTGCCGCGACGCTCCTGGCCCGCATCGAGCAAGACGCCACGACGAATGCCCGCCGGCCCAATCTCACGGCCCGGGGCGGTTTGGACGAAATCGTGCAATTGTTGGCCGCGCGCGAGCCCCTTTATCGCCAGACCGCGCACCTGGTGGTCGATACCGAAGGTAAGGAGCCGGCGACCGTCGCGGACGAGATCGTCGCCCGCTTGCGTCCCGAGTTGGAAGGCACCGGCCAAACTTGAACGCCCTGCTCGCCATCCCCCTGCCCTTGCGACTGGCCACCCTGTTCGTGCTGGGCGCGATCGTGGGGGCCGTCGCGAATTGGGCCATCGATCGCTTGCGTTGGGAGCCGCGCTGGCTGAGCCCCTGGGGATCGCGCCATCCCGATCTTCCGCCCCTTCGTCCGGGCGATCGTCTACCGATCTGGGGCTGGTTCGGACTGCGCCGTGAGACGCCGCTGCGCGGCGCCGGCTTCTGGCTGCGACCCTTCACCGTCGAGCTGCTCACCGGCGCACTCTTCGCCGCACTCTACTGGTGGGAGGTCGAACGCCAGGGGCTCTATCGTCCTCCGCTGGCGGCGCTCGTGCCCCTCAACCCGCAGCTCGCCGCGCAACTGCACTGGCAACTGGGAGCACACCTGCTGCTGGTGGCCTTCATGCTGGTCGCGTCGCTGATCGATATCGACGAGAAGATCATCCCCGACGCCGTGACCATTCCGGGCACGCTCGCGGGCTTGCTCTTGGCGACCTGCGTGCCAGCTTGTCTGCTGCCCGATGTCGTTCCGCTCCACGGCGGCGGTTTCGATCTGCACGAGTTTCTCAAGGTCAGCTCGCCGCGCATCTGGCCGGCCATGCTCGCCCCCTATCCAAATCTCGTGTCGCTGGGCATCGGCCTGGCCTGCATCTGGTTGTGGTGCGTCGGGCTGCTGCCACGTCCTTGGCGCACGCGCCACGGGCTGGGTCGCGCGATGCAGATTCTGCTGGCGCGCATCGCCCGCGAGCCCTTCTCCCGCGTCGTGCTGGGGCTGGCGATCGCCGTCACGATCGGCGTCACCGCTGGCTGGTTCGTGGGGGGCAAACACTGGGAAGGCCTGCTCAGCGCGCTGGTCGGGCTGGCCGTCGGCGGCGGAATGGTCTGGTGCGTGCGCGTCATCGGCACGCGCGTGCTGGGACGCGAGGCGATGGGCTTTGGCGACGTCACGCTGCTGGCCATGATCGGCACGCTCGTCGGCTGGCAGTCCTGCCTGGTGATCTTCTTTTTGGCCCCCTTCTTCGGGCTGCTCGTCGGAGTCTTGCAATGGCTCTTGCGGCGCGAGAACGAGATCTACTACGGCCCGTTCCTCTGCCTGGCGACGCTGGCGCTGATCGTCTGGTGGGGATCGATCTGGGATTGGGCGCTCCCCCTGTTCGAGATCGGCGGCCTCGTGCCGATGGTCGTGCTCATCTGCCTGGCCCTGATGGTGGTCTTGCTGGCCATTTGGCGCTGGATATTGGGGCAGTTCAGCGGCCGCTGAGTGTCTCCAGCGTGAGGTAGACTTGCCTGGGCCAACCTGTTCGGCAAGGAACTTCGTCGTGGCACTCTTCGAGACAATCATCGATCTGAAAACGGGCTCCGAAGTGCTCCGCCGCCGGCGCTACGGCGTCATCGAAGTAGCGAACGGGCGTCTGCTTGGCGTTCATCTGCGTCCTTGGGCCAAGGTCGTCTCGATTCCCGAGGGGCTTTGGCTGGGGGGACGCTACCACGAGCGGCATCGCGAGGACCGCTGCCTGCTCTACTACAACCAGCCGCTCGGCCACTCGAATTTTCTCGCCCTGAAGTACGTTCGCTCGGGGCGTGGGACGACGCTGGCGACCTTCCGCGCCACGCTCACCGTGCTCGACGAGATCGCGCGACTCAAACGTTCCGACGCGTCCCTCACCGACGTCTCGAACGTGCGCATCTCCGATCGCTTGCTGGCTCGCTGGGGTTGGGAGGCCCACTGCCCTTCGCGCTGGCATCGTCATTTCATCAAGCGCTACTACGGCAACTATGCCGATCCGGCCGCAGCCTGGCGGCTGATGTCCGCTCCGGCAGAACTGCTGGCGCCAGCATTGACTGTAGCAGCCCCGGGAGAAGCTCCTCTTGCGCCCCAGCCATCGCTGACGGATGCGTCGACGCAACGAGAACCGCTCGGTGTTTAAGCCCCTGAATCGTGCGGCTGCGTGAGCATTCCCAGAGCTTGCGCGTACCTGAGCGATGCGTGCCAGCATCGATCTCTTGTGGGCTTGAAACTGCCATTGCCCCCCTGACGTGGCGCCGCTACGATCCCCGCCCACGACCCCTCTTGGGCGTCGCTCCCGCGCGCGATTCGTGCAGGTCGGCGATGCACCGAGGCCCGTCTGGTGTGGTCGTATCTCGATTTGCACGAGCCCAATCGGCCGGCTCGGAAGTGGCCGTAGTTCGGAGAACGCCGCGATGCGTTCGACCGTCAGTGTGGTGATGTTGGCGCCGCTCGCCTTGGCGCTCGTCGGCTGCGCTGAGAATCCGTACATGTTGCAGAGCCAACTGCAGGCGCAGCAACAGCAACAGCTCGCGCTCAGCCAGCAGAATCAAGAGCTGCGCAGCCGCACGACGACGCTCGATCAAGACAATCAGGAGCTCGAGACCTTACTGGCTCAATCGCGTCAGCAGGCGCGGATGCTCGAAGACCAGGTGGCGGCCATGCGCGAGCAACTGGGGAGCACCACCTCGCAGCTCGCCTCGTTGCGCAGCGAGCTCGGTTCGACCGAGTCGCGGGCCCGGCTGCTCGAGGCCTCGGCCCAGCGCCGCGCCGGCGCCACGATCCGCGTGAACAACGGCCTGCGCAGCTCGCTCGACATGGTGCAGATCGAAGGGGTCGAGATCCGCCAGGATGGCGACGTCGTTCGGATCGAGCTCCCCGGCAGCAAGCTCTTCGCCCCCGGCAGCGGCCGCCTGTTGCCCGACGCCAGCCGCTACATCGAACAAGTCGCCGGCGAAGTCGCGCGGCACTACCCGAACCAGATCATCGGCGTCGAGGGGCACACCGATACCGATCCGATTCTCAACAGCCAGTGGTCGAACAACCACCAGCTCTCGGTCGGACGCGCCATGGCGGTCTACGATCATCTCGTCGGCCGCACCACCTTGCGTGCCGAGCAGCTCTTCGTCGTGGGTCACGGACCGAACCATCCGGTCGTCTCGAACGCCACCCCCGCCGGCAAGGAACGCAATCGCCGCGTGGAGCTGGTGGTCTATCCCGAGCGATTGGCGCAGAAGTAGCCCCCCTCGTCCAGCGCCGGCGGCTCGAAACTCAAAGGCGCCACCTCTCCCCTCCCCTGCGTAGTGTCCGTCGTGCCGTCGTGGTTCCTTTCTTTGCGGCCAGCATGGTGGTTACCACGACGACA